>JAZGCT010000173.1:0-4363 GCA_036477085.1 Thermoplasmata archaeon
CATGAAGTTGCCAGTCAGGGTCTGACCCGCTCTCAATCCCTTGATATTGGAGTCCGCTGCCCTGAGGACCTTGCGGGCGTTGGGTCCCCGAACCACGATTGCTGTCAATCTCGCCCTTGGGTTCTCGACCTCCTTCAGGTCTCGCACCACGACCGGACCCTGCACCTTCTTGTAAACATCCTCCTCATCGAAGATGACATAAGAATCAGACAGGGACCTGAACCAGAGCTTGATCCTCTCCGTGATCACGGCATGGGTCAGAACGATGAACCTGCTCCAGTCCTTCTTTCCCTTAAGACGGATCACCAATCCCTCGGCGAGCAGTGTGGAGTCCTTGTCCAAGAACAGAGTTCTCTTCGATTGTCCAAATTCCATTCCCAGGACACCAGCAGTCCCGACCTCATCCAGGAACTCTTCTGCTCTTCTTCCGGAGACCTCGATTATCCCTATGTCCCCGATGTCCACCAGACCGGCTTTCTTCTCGAGCGCATCGACCTCTTCTCTGATCCTGGTGTAACTAGTGGGGACGAGCCAACCATCCTTCTCTGAGATCCTCGCATTCAGCTCGACGTGCCTCTCGTAAAGAGGAGTCTTCAGTCCTCGGAATTCTCCAGCTCCGAAATAGTGCGGATAGCCGTCCAACCCGATGTCCATCTCACGGACGGTCTCGCTCTCGAGCTTATCGACCTCCGCCTTGACCTCCTCCATGATTACCAGGTCGATCTTCCCCCTGCCGATGCTCCTGACGCGACCTATCCAGTGGAATGGTTGGATGTTCGTGAGGACCCTGTGCACCAACTGGGCAATCTTCTCCATATGCTTCTTTCCGAGACCTCTCTGGGTCACCCAGGGTGTGCCGAATCTCAGCGCCGTGGGATGTATGGCATTGTCATCGCCGGGTATCGTGTTCTTGTTGGCGACGATGCCGCACAGTTCCAGGATCCTTGCAGCGATCTCCCCAGTCAAAGTGTATCCGGTCTTGTTGGGAATCGCCTTCAGATCGATGAGTACCATGTGGCTTTGGGTTCCGTTGTACGCAATCTTCAGACCGAGCTTTCTGAACGCCTTCTCAAGGTGCTTCGCATTGTCAACAATGTTCTTGGCGAGAGCTTTGTACTCGTCTGATTGGGCAATCTTGAAAGCAACCGCTTTGGCAGCTATGTTGTTCTGATGGGCTCCGGACTGCTCTCCTGGAAAGACAGAAATGTCGATCTTCTTCGCCTTCTCGATGTCGGTAGTGAGTATCACAGCGCCTCTTGGTCCGCACATTGTTTTTTGTGTGGTGAACATGACCACGTCTGCGTATTCGATGGGATTGTTCATCTGCCCGGCCGCTATGAGCCCGGCCGTGTGAGAGACATCAGCGAGAAGTATCGCACCTGAGATGTCTGCCATCTCTCTGAACTTCTTCCAATCGATGTCCCACGGATAGGCGCTGTAACCCGCGATGATCATCTTTGGCTTGTGCTCCCGGACCATCTGCTCCATTTCGTCCCACTTGAGCTCTCCGGTCTCCACATCCGCTTCGTATGAGATGATTTTGTAGAACATTCCCGACCTGTTTGCCAGACTTCCATGCGTCAGATGTCCTCCGCTGGTCAGGGACATTCCCATTACGGTGTCCCCGAGCTCGACGAAAGCGTCGTATATTGCATTGTTCCCGATCGCTCCGGAAAGCGGTTGCACGTTCGCGTAGATCTCTTCAGGGGTGAACTTGACCTTGGCCTTGGGGTTATCATCGGTGGCAAAGAGCTCGCATATCCTCCTCTTGGCCAGGGTCTCCACCAGGTTGACGTACTCGCACCCTTTGTAGTACCGTCTGTCCGCAAACCTCCTGTGATTGATCATCTGGAGATCGTAATCCAGGACCTCGTCGTCGGTCTCCCTGTCCATTCTGATTGACGGCAATCCTTCCGAGTACAGATTGGTGAATACAGAGTTCAGAGCTTCCTTCACGGGCCTGGGGCAAATGCTCTCGGACGCGATCATTATCAGCTTCCTGCCCTGCCTTTGCTCTTCCAGATGAATCAATCGAGCGATGTCCTCGTCCGCATCCTCCATAGGATCGTCAAAATGCAGCCCCGCATGTTTGGGGAATCTCCTTCGCCTGGAGGTTCTGGTATTGATCATATATATCGCCTCTTCCAGCGTAATCGTTTCCGGTCTTTTCAGACCGTAACATCACAAAGAACCTGATTACAAATACCTTTCGAGAACTGGGTTCCTCCAGACGAATTCAAATAATCGTTAAATAGGAATCCCACTTTCATAATGAATAGGGATAACATGTGCGAATCGACAGTCTTCTGGGAGAGGGAAGGGGAGAACGAGGAGATAATGAAGGACGTTGCCAAGATCTTCATCGACGGTGACCAGTTGACATTCGTGGGACTTCTGGGAGAGGAGAAGACCATCACCGGAGTACTGAGGGTCGTGGACTCTGTCAAGCATCAGGTGATCGTGAGAGAGAAGTAGGTGCTTTTCGATGGCGTTGAGGGTCGCTGTCAGCGGGAAAGGTGGAGTAGGTAAGACAACGGTTGCCGCCATACTCGCCAGATTGCTCGGAAGGGAAGGCAAGAAGGTGCTGGCCGTTGACATAGATCCGTCCCCATCGCTGGGTTCGGCGCTCGGAGTTCCAAAAGAGGTCAGGGACGGGACAGAGCCGATATCAAAGATGCTGGACCTGGTGGAGGAGAGGACCGGGGTAAGGCCGGGTTCTTCATACGGGTCGCTCTTCACGTTGAACCCGAAAGTGAGCGACCTGGCGGACAAGTTCGGGATTCCCACCAAGGATGGCGTCACTCTGCTGACCCTGGGCACGATAGAGACCGGAGCTTCCGGCTGCTTCTGCCCCGAGAACGCGCTTGTGAGGAGACTCGTCAGCCATTTGATACTGAAGAGGGACGAGGTCCTGGTCATGGACATGGAGGCGGGTGTGGAACATCTGGGGAGAGGTACGGCCGAGAGCGTTGATGTACTAATCATCGTCATTGAACCCGGTACCAGATCTGTGGAAACAGCGAGGAACATCAAGAAACTGGCGAAGGACATCGGGTTGAAGCGGATAGTGGCGGTGTTGAACAAATCGAGGGGGGAGAAGGACGTGGAGTTTGCTGGAGAGCACTTGAAAGAGATGGACATAGAGTTTCTGGGTTCGGTGCCTTACAGTGATTGTGTGATCGGTGCTGACCGGGATGATGTTTCTCCAATGGACTCGGAAGACTGCGGGCAAGTCGTGGATTCCCTAGTGCCGGTCAAGGAAAGACTGTTGGAGATCGAACAATAGCAGGAGTCTAGACCGATCGAAGGAGGGCTTACGGCGGTGACCTGGCACCCCATTTCCAAATATCTGGCTCACGGATCTTCAACAGTTCCAATTGCCTCAAATCTAGCTCCAATACTAAATCCGTGTCCATCCGAGAGCATCTGATCGGCTTTCACGGACCATGAAGACTGAAAAACCTAAGTCAGGTTACCTCCACTCCTTCCTTCACTGCCTCTCTTACGATGGTTATCCTTTTCTCTAAATCCTCAAATTCCTTAGGGGTGTAGCAGACAAAATCCACGGGATAGTCTATCTGCTGCACCACGTGCCATTCGTGATAGAGCTGGGAAAGAAGCTTCAGTTTGCTCTTCCGTCTACTGACCACGAGCAGGTCTACATCACTGTCCTTTCTCCCCTTGCCACTAGCTCGCGAACCGAAGAGTATCATCCTTTCTATTCCGCACTTCTTCGCCACCTTTCTTCTGAACTCTTTCACTATGGGAACTACTTCAGGCTTTTCCCTACCCATTCCATCACTTCTCCGCTCGCCTTTACTACAGAAGAGACCTCTCGCTTGTCGAATGGGACCTCCGCATTTGGATACCTTGTCACCGTATAGAAAGGTGCTATGAGCTCGCAATGCCGTAGGATTTCAGCTGGAGCATCGACGCTCCTCGCAAGGTAAAGCAGGTCATGTGTCCTATCGAACCTGCCCAGCCTCTCAATCTGAAGGGCTTTCAGAGCCTTCTCTGCAGCCTGCTGGGCGTAGAAAGCGGCCGCATTGAGCATTTCTCCCTTCAAGTTGTACTCGGCGGTTTCCAAATCGGATCTGGAATGATTCCACCATTTGGAGGTTTCTGTCATGTCTATGCCTTCAATGTCGCAAGCGTATATGGTTTTTCCTTTTGACTAGGAAGCATTCACTTTCCAGATGCTTTCACTTTCCACTCTGACCCAATACCCAAACCCAGCCTGCAGGAAGTCCACATCTGTCACAACTCTCAAAAAATACGGCGGAGCCAATCCATCAAAGCCCTCTATTCTCTCCACCGCAACCGCTGCCTTGAGGTCCGAGACATTGTAGTTGGTGTTAAAAGA
>JAZGCT010000174.1:0-7854 GCA_036477085.1 Thermoplasmata archaeon
GACCTTAGCCGTCATGGGCGTTCTACCTCCATCCTTGGACCCAGTGGTCATGGGCGCAGAGATCCTTGAGAAGCCCCAAACCTCGTACAAGGACGTGGGCGGACTGGCAGATCAACTCGTGGAGGTCAAGGAAGCACTGGAGGATCCGCTCTTGAAGCCAGAACTGTACGAGAAGGTCGGGATCGAGCCGCCAAGCGGCGTTCTGCTGGTCGGGCCGCCTGGAACCGGAAAGACCCTCTTGGCTAAAGCGGTCGCCAATAAGACAAATGCTGTTTTCATCAGGTTCGTGGGCTCTGAGCTGGTTCAGAAGTACATTGGTGAGGGCGCAAGGCTGGTCCGCGAGCTTTTCGAGCTGGCCAGGGAGAAGGCACCCACCATCGTGTTCATAGATGAGATCGACGCCATCGGGGCCAAGAGGTTGGAGGTCGCTACTTCCGGAGATAGGGAGGTCCAGAGGACTCTCATGCAGCTTCTGGCCGAAATGGATGGTTTCAACCCCATAGGCAACGTGAAGATAATTGCGGCCACCAATAGGCCCGACATCCTGGACGAAGCACTGCTCAGGCCAGGCAGGTTCGACAGAATTATCGACATCCCAATCCCCAATGATGAGGCGAGGATGGAGATATTCAACATCCACATCCGCAAGATGAACATCCCCAAGACCATAGACTTCAAGGCACTCGTAGCAAGGTGTGATGGGGCGACTGGAACCGACATAAAGGCAATATGCACTGAGGCCGGGATGTTCGCAATTAGAGAGGACAGGGAAGTCGTGTCCATGGCTGACTTCGAGAGGGCGGTCGAGAAAGTGATGTCTTCCTCTCTTGAAGAGTCAGAAAAAGCTGGCGCGATGTTCGCCTGAGGTCATTCATCCTCTTCTTCGATCTCTATGACGAATGCTCCTATGTAATCGCATCTCTTGCAATGGTATTTCTTCCCAGTGATCATTGCAGCCTCGTAATACAGATCTGGTGATCCGCACTGGGGACATGTCAAGACCCTCCTGCCCATCGTGTGCCGATATGAGAACTCAAGAGATAAAGCTTACCGAGATTCTTGGAGGTTGTTCAAAACCATATTTCGTGTGTCTGGATATAGAACCACAATGTTTATTAAAGCCATGCCAATAACAAGAGGTTGCGATGTATCGTATAAGAGGAGATCAACGTTCAGCGGTGGACGCGTTTGTAGCATTGGTCGTTGTCCTGATCATAATCGCAGGAGTGATGGGCGTCCTGCTCTACAGTCAGATGACAAAAGAACCACACAAGTCACCCGATGTCCTTGAGGTTGAGGAGAGGGACGAGATCGAGTTCACCTACACTGGATACCTCATGAACACATTGGTTTTTGAGACCATGATTGAAGATGTGGCTATTGACAACGACACGTATCCCAAATCCCTTCTCTTTGAGTGGCCAGAAGATGGAGTTTTCGGAGCGATACCGGTCACCGTCGGTGATGGCCTTCCTCATTACACATTCGACGGCATGGTCGGAAACGGTGAGATCTTGGAAATAACCATGCTCGGCATGCAGGTGAACCAGACCAAGTCCGTCGTCGTCCATCCTGAGAAAGGTTTCGGCGATGTCGATCCTTCGAAGATAGTGACGCTTAGCCTCACTGAGACTCGGGACATCGTGGAGACACTTTCCTGGTCAGATTTCGGAAACAGATTTCTAGTGCCCCCAGTTGTCAACGGGACGGTGACTGATCCGATATGGGGTTGGGACGTCAGGGTGACCGCCGCTCAACAAGGGCCTTTGGGGCCCGAGGTGACATTCCTCAACCTGCCTGAAGTGGGCGACATCATTTCGCCATATCTGGGGTTCGAGTCCAAGGTCATATCTGTGGAGAGTGGAGCCAATGGGGGCATAGGCGAGATCACCATCGAGCATCTATTGGATTCCAACGATGTCAACAAGGTGATGGGAGATTCGCCCCATGAGGAAGGCAGATTCGCCGTTGTGGGTGTGAACCAGGCCGCTGGAACTTTCGTTGCAGATTTCAATTCTGAAAAGGCCAGTGTGGATCTTCTTTATGAGATAACGATAGTAAGCATCACCAAGAGTTAACGGCTTTTCCGTAGACTAGTATTTCTGTTTGGAGTACCCCTTGCCGGCGATATCCAGACCGAACATGATTCTAAGGTCGCCCTTGAGCCAGGTCAGCAGTGTATTGATGTACCCGTCCTTCTCCATCCTTCTGACAGAGAGTTCCACGAACTGTTCCTTATCGTAGACTATCTTCCCCATCTTCATGAGCCTGAACCCGATCTCCACGTCGTCCGAGTGGGGAAGGGACTTGTATCCCCCCGCCTCCAGGAAGGTGGACCGCCTGAATCCCGAGTTCGTCCCTCCGGTCGTGTACATGCCGAAAAAGGTCGCCAAGTAGATGACGTTCCTCAGAAACGAGAAAACCAGCTTCGACTTCCAGTTCTTCTCTATGGGGCCATCGGGGCCGACCACGGCCACCACTTCCTCATCGCTCTCGAAGTGGCTCAGCATGATCTCCAGCCACCTATCAGGAAGACGGATATCCGCGTCAGTTGTTGCGATGAAAGGCGCGTTGGCAGCTTTCACACCGTCGTTCCTTGCCCCTCCTATGCCATCGCTCTCTTGGATCATGACCTTGTCCGCATACTTCTCTGCGATCTCCCTGGTCCTGTCCTTGCTGTCCCCGTCCACTATGATGATTTCGAATTCGGACCTGGGTAATGTCTGGTTCTCGAACTGCTTGAGGAATGTCTCAATGGACTTCTCCTCTTCATAGGTTGGCACAACAACTGATATCCTTTTCATCTCGCTCACTTGAGCTCTTCCGCCAGGGCAAAGGCTTTCTCGATACAGGCATCCATGTTGAGGTACTGGAACTGGCCGAACCTTCCACACGTGCGGATTCCTTCGGCTTTCAGATGATCCTCCACAACACTTATGTTCGTCTCATACTTTGAATCATATATCACGTACGCAGGGGTCATTCTTGCCGCGTCGGTCACGACAACAGATTCCCTTTTGATGATCTCCAGCTGGTGTAGCCTATTGACAACGTTCTCGATGATTTCCTCATCTGACATGTTCCAGATGTCGTCCCCTATATGGCATGTTATCTCCGCCAGAATGCTGGAATGACCTTCGGGCACCACTCCCGGGCTGTAATTCGATGGGAAGCTGACCCGGTGGAAAAGGCTCTCCTCTTCCGGGAAGTAAGCCCACGAGAAGTCCATGGTCTTGGGAAGGGCCATCCCAATGAACACCGAGATCAGTGAATTGTACTTGAGATTGGCAGCGCTTTGCTTGACTTCCCCAGGGACGTTATCCAAACAGCCGATCAGACTGGGAATCGGAATCGTGGAGATGATCCTGCTGAACGATTTCTCTGATACGGAATCTGAGACAATGTATTCACCACCCTCTTTCCGGATGCGCTTGACGACGTACTGGGTTGTGATTTCGTTGCATTCCTCCGCTATTCTGTCGGTCAGTACCTGAATCCCACCCGTTCTGGGATACAAGAAGTTCAGTTGATGCGTGTAGCCTTCAGTGCTGATGCCCAAGGATGACTTTATGACATCGTCAAGCGGCGGGTCGGGTATCCTTCCAGAGATCCAGTCCAGGCTCATGTCACTTGCCTCCATCTTCCAGATCTTCTCGTTGTAAGGGAGTAGGTACTTCTCTGTTATCCCCTTTCCAAACCGGTAGTACATCCACTCCTCGAAGTTCTTCGGTTTTTCGGTGCTATCGTCTCTGCGCGCGTAGAAGCTCTCGATAAATCCTGCCAGACATTCAAAGGTGTCTTCCGGCGGTAGCTCTGAAAGGGCGTTCTCGAAAGGGTATCTCACGTAGTTGCCTTTGAAGAAGACCTTGGTGTTCCTGGTCCTGCTCTCAACGTTGTCTCCGAGTCTCCTCTCGATGAACTTCATGGTGTCCTTGTTCCGCGAGAACAGGACATGAGATCCGCCTATGTCGTATGTGAACCCCTCAATGACCTTGCTCCTGCACAGACCTCCGACAACTTCCTCCTTCTCCAGCACTTCAGACCCCTGCAGCAGTGATCCAAGGGTCAGTCCGGTAAGTCCGCCACCTAGTATACCAATACTCGTCGATATCACCCATCCTCTTCGGTTGTTCGAACCCTCCGCTCCATGACCTTACGCTTGTCCCTTCGGGACTTAATGAGGGCCAGCACTCCGCTGACCACAATGAAGACGATGACCATGATCAAGGTCATATTCTGCGCCATGTCCCTTGGATATGCAACGTTGAACGCAGCGACAATGGACAAGAGGAACGAGTACTTCACCAATCCTCCCACTGCAACATATGTTATCGATTTCTTGAAGTCCCAATCACATGCGGCTATGAAGGCACCAACGAACGGAACCGTGGGAGCGATCCGGTTGGACAGTATGAGCCTCTCGTCCTTCAGAACCAGGAAGTCAATGTATCTGTTCATGGCCCTCTTCATGAAGCCTGGTAGCCCGATGTTCTTGGCCGCGAAGTACAATGTGGAATTCCCTAGGACCTCCCCCACTTCTGCTATGACAAGTATCAGTATCCCCCATTCCCAGACAGGATCAGCTTGAAAGATGAGAACGGCGAAGAGTTCCGGGATCAGAGGGATGATCATAGCGTCGAAGTAGAAGATGAGGAATATTGCAGTCAGGCCCCCAACAAAGCCCAGACTTGAGAACAGTTCTATGAGCGCATCACCGAGCATTCGAATCTCCCTTCGTCACTCAGGTCGGAGGGTGTCCATCCAACCACTTAGGCAGCACATTCTAGCTACCATAAATCCTTTTGCATGACGTTTTCATCCGTTGTTCTGCCGGTAGTCGATTACCCTTCTGTAAAGCTTCACCAGCTTGTTGGTGCAAACCTCGATGGAGTAGCCCTCGGCCATCATTCTCACGTTCCTTGCCATGTACTCGCCGCTGTCGAGTGCCTTCTCCATCGCCGAGCAGGCGTCCTGGGTGTCGTCCGGTTGGAACAGGTATCCAGTGATCCCATCTATCACAAACTCGGGAATGGCCCTGTAATTGATGCCGGCGACCGGCTTGCCCGTGGCCATGGCCTCGAGCACCACCAGTCCTTGGGTTTCAAAAGTGGACGTGATGGCAAAGGCGTCGCATGCAGCGTAATACTCAGGCAGTTCCTTATCACTGACGAACCCGGCGAAGATCACGTCATCGGAGATTCCGTTCAGCTTGGCAGTTTCCACACAATGCGATATCGCAGGTCCCCTTCCGACAAGCATCAGTTTGGCGTTCTCTCTCTTCTTTTTCAGGCGGGCAAATGACTTGAACAGCATGTCCAGATTCTTCTCTGGTGCCACTCTTCCTACATGTAGAATGAGCTCGTTACCGTCCAGCCCCCATTTCTCCCTTACACCTGAACCGTCGACTTCGGGGTTGAAACGGTTGTGGTCCACTCCGGTGGGAATGATGTCGGTGATCCTCATCTTTGGTGCCAGCATCCTCAGTTCGTGCAGAATGGCGGAGGTCGGCGCGATGACCCCGTAACACCTGTGGAGAAGGTACTTTATCCAGTTCCTGGTGGCGAACTCCATGAATCCGGTCTTGAGACCTATCGGGTTATACCAGTTCAAGGCGTCAATGACCATGGTGTGGAAGGTCAGGACCATCGGGATCTTCAACGTATGAGCGCTCCAGATGCTCTTCGCGCCCATCGCGGCCATCCCATGGGTGTGTATCACGTCCACGTCCATGTTCCGGAGCAGCTTGACTTCCTTCCCAGGAAGTAGTGATACGACCCTGTATCCCGGGTAGGTCTTGAACTCCCTCGCCCTCAGGTAGATCGTGTTGGGGTCCTCGGGATTCAGATGCTTCTTGTCCTCAGGCGCAAGTATGAAAACCTCATGGCCCAGCTTCTCCAGAGCCTTTCGTGTCGTCAATAGAGAATTCACCACGCCGTCCACTGTCGGCAGGTATGTGTCGGTCAGAATTGCTATTCTCATGCCGAACCCCATTTCTCGGGTGCTTTATGACATTCCTACTCGGGCACCCCCAAAGGAAGTTGGATTCCCTTCTTCATTGCTCGCAATCTGATACCAGTATAAAAATCTAATGTTGTCCCCACCACCAGCCCCACTCTATCTAGCCAGTATGGTCCTGAGCTTCTCCACAACCTCGGAGGGGGATTCTCCCAGCAGCCTCACCATAGGTTCCTTTCCCACCGAACCCCGGTCGAATATGACGTCCGGAACGCTTCCGTGACTCAATATGGCGTTCTCGGTACCCCACTCCATGGTCGAGACGTGTTCCGGCTCTTCCGATCTGTCGAACTCAGCAACCGAGAATCCAACGCTCCTGCACTTCTCCACAAGATCATCCGAGAACCTCAGGTTCATGGCGGACCTGGACCCGTGATTGTATTTCATGGCTGTCAGTATGATCTTCGCCACATGTTTGGACGCACCGAAGTCGATGTGGGCAAGCGTGTCAACTTTGTCACCTACCTTGACAATCCGTCCCTCGAGTCCTGCGATGTCATCCGTGTCCGTGGCGAATGGCAAGGCATGTCCGATGTTAATGCCGACCTCTGGAACTAGTTCGGTGGTAAGGATCGACTTCAAGTGCTCCAACGCCAGATCCAGTTCCTTCCAGACTGAGTACCTGTCCACAGTGTAATGACTCTGAACTACCGGAACTCCCTTGCCGATCTTGTATGAATTGAAGAAGCCCGCCGTGACCATCCTCTTGGACTTCTCTATGCTTTCGACCAGGTCTTTTCCTAGAGCCAGGTTGGCGGTGATGAACGCTGAAAAGGCGCATCCGCTCCCGTGAACGTCCTCCTTGTACCTCTCACCCCTGAATCTCACGAATTCGCCGTTGGAGAAGAGGATGTCAACAGGCTCTCCCTCCAGGTGTCCTCCCTTTATCAGGACGTTCCTCGCTCCGAGTGAATGGATTCTCTCGCAAGCCGATTGGACGTCGTTCTCGTTTTCGATTCGGACCCCCGAAAGGACTTCGGCCTCCCAGGTGTTGGGCGTCACGACTTCGCTCATGGGAAGCAGCCGTGACTTCAGAACATCGGTCAGATCCTCGGACTGAAGGGGTTTGTTGGTGGTCGAGATCATCACTGGGTCAACAACCAAAGGAAGGTCGGCCTTCTCAAGGTTCTCTGCGACCACCCTGGCTATCTCCACAGACCAGAGCATTCCTGTCTTTGCGGCGCTCACACCGATATCCCTAAGGATCGCCTTCAACTGCTTCTCTATCTCCTCGGTTGGCATGGAGAAGATGGAATCCACGTCCTCGGTGTTCTGCGAGGTGACACATGTGATAACCGTGCATGGATGAACACCCAGGGATGCCATCGCCCTCACATCCGTCTGTATTCCCGCACCTCCGGACGAATCACTTCCCGCTACGGTCAAGGCGACCTTCATTGCTACAACAATTCGTTTTTTCCATTTAATCTTGACCTACAAACGCTTATATAGAGTTAGATTCATCTGAACATGGGGTCTGAATGCGGGCTCAGAGCGGACACATAAGATTTGACAAGAAGGTCAAGTACAGCGACATCCTGCCAATTTACCGCGATGTTTTCGAGAGGTTCCTTGAAGAGACCGACCAGATTCCCGAGGACGAACCTGAATATGCTGAGGTGCTTGTCGAGCAGAATCTGCTGGATCTCAGGAACAACCGTAAGCCTGAAGGATATAACAGGTCCGGAAACATGCGAATGATGTTCCCCATAAGCGATGATGTTGAGTTCTACTTCTACGGAAGGGGGAATGATTCGGAGGTTCCACGTATCACCGAGCTCGTCAGCAAAATGTTGAAGAAGGAAGGTCTCGAGCACGAGGTGGAATGGGACCAGATGC
>JAZGCT010000175.1:0-4672 GCA_036477085.1 Thermoplasmata archaeon
GAGCCTGACAGGACGGACGCGAAGGTTTCCACCCATCATATGCAATCGGTGATGGCCGTCAGGTTCCAGGAGGAATCCGAAAGTCGAGGTTCCGGCCGGTCGGTTCTCGAAGGTAGAGTGTCAGAACACTACGTGTGGGAGAAGTCCAGTTCTCCGTTCATAAACTGATACCACACGGCAGATTTCGAAGAGGACTTGGCGATCACCTGCCCGATGGCATCATAGAGAGAAACGGTGGTTAGCAGGCGGACAAACGTGTAGTAATTACCCACAGCCTGCAAAACCTCCTGCGAGAAGGGATCGTTTCGATTCTGGGGCTCCTCCAACCTGAAGTGGTTTATGAGCAGAACCGTCTCAAATGTCGTCCCGGGCGATTCCTTCAGCATCCTTCCATGATAGTCCACAGCCTGTCTGAGGTCGTCAATCTTTGCCATCCCCTCTAGACCCTTCACTTCCAAGATGACGAGGTAGTCATCATGCCTTGCTTCAACGTCCTGCTTACCCTCGTCTTCTCTCACCGTCACGTCAGATCCGAGCCAGCGTAGGGAATGAGCAACAGCATTCACGAGCTCCCTTCCGGTGGACGTGAGGAGTAGCTCAAACTGGTCGAAATCCTTGAGCTGGGTTTCAATTCTCTCCCTCTCTTTCTCAAGGCTCACCTTCTCAGGGAAGGAATGTTCGAGCATCCAAGGGACGGTCGTTCGAAATTGGGAGAAGCCGTCTACGATGGTCGAGGGAGTAACAAGCCTGACCTTTTTCGGTACCTGATACACGACTCGGAGCTTGTTGGCCGCGATCAAATACTGGATGTATCGCTCGACCTTACTCCTGGAAAACTTGGTACCCTCAACTATGTCCTTGGTTGCGCAGAACCGCTGATTTGTTATGATGAAATTCTCAACATAGTTGAAAACGAGTTCGATTTCCCTCGGGTCTACGTAGCTCGACTTTCCTGACACTGACCACGTCCCTGTTGGCTGGATAGCCCACTTGCATTAAGTCTACTTCTTGGGTCTCTTCTTCTCTAGCGCCTTCTTCATCTTACTGAGTGCGACGCTTACCGTATGGGGGGTGGTGTTCACTATGAACGCGATCTCCCTTGTTTGAAGCCCAGAACTTGAAAGAAGTAGGATTTTCTCCTTCTGAGTCATCTCCTCCGGCAATAACAGGGCTAGCATCCTGATGATGACATCCAGGCGGTTGGTGAGTTCCTTCAACTGAGAGTTTTCCATGATTTTCACGTGTTCACGCCTGTCTTCCGATCTCAGGATTGTCCCCATCAGTTTCTGGGCTGTCGAGTTCCTTCGTGATAGTCTTCCTAGATCCTCGAGGAGGCATTGGAATTCCGAAGTCCTGAAGGTCAAAGACTCTCACGTACCTGTGACCTCCTCCCTTTACCCGCACAGACTCTACGATCCCGAAAGTGTTCCAGTGTTTCCAAGCTTTTGTAACGGTCGCCCTGGTTACCCCTACGATCTTGGCGACCTCCCGGCTAGTATTCCCATCACTATGGTGATAAATCAACTTCTCCTGATCTGATTCGAGCGTGCTCTGAAGGACTTCTCGTGCCTTCAAGGCCCCCTGAAATCGTGTCCACTTGAGGATATCCTCCATGACTTCGAGCGTCCTTTCCTCAACTCCCAATCATCTCATCTCCCACCTAGCTATCCATGTCTCAAGTTGTGTCTTGGAAGATAGTTTTTTCGTAGAACGGCGCAAAAGTGGAGGAGATAAAACCGTGAGAGGGGACTCAGTGAACTAGCTTCAGGGGTCATGGCTAGACGATGTACTTTCCCTGATTGAGTTTCTTCATCTCCTCCGGCTTGATGGCAAAGACGTTCGTCCCTTTCCTTATGTAGAATCTTCTGTCCCTAAACTGGTAAAGCGTCTTCCTATCCCATGGAGGTACTATCACCAGCATGATGTCAAACCCCACCACCGTCTTCTGCATGATTCCTACAGTGGGGACGGGATTGATGCTGTTCCTAACTGAATTCTGTATTCGCTGATCGAAACTCTGGGAAGTTTGGTTGCTACCGATGATACTCCCATCATCATTAACGCCGTAGAAGACAATGCCCCCTCTTCTTGTGTGTAGGAAGCCAGCAACCTCCTTTGTAATATTCCCAGCATCAGCGTCAGGTCCTTTGAATTCGTAGAGCTGATTCTCTAGGTCCCGGCAGATGTCGAGGATCTCCTCCGGATTCGGCACGTGAATGCCAGCAGCTGAACTTGTCCCTTTCCTTGAAGACGGCTCCTTACGTTTTACGAAGGCTCGGGTATCAGCGACACCTCGAAAGTATGGCTCGGCGATGTGTTTGGCCATTGGAGCTTTCTGATACACACGAGAGCCCCCCTTCTTGACTGGCTTGCCGTCATTGACGGTCTTTTCATAGACAAGGTCGAAGTCTATGAGCTTTCGGACGTCATGGAGCACGGCGCTAGGACTTCTGCCAGCCTTCTTCGCAATGTCCTTTGCACTTCTCTTGCCGTTGATCAGCTGGAAAACCTTGAACCTCTTCGGAGATCCCGCAAAAACGTACCTGCCTCTAGAAATCAACTCCTGAAGACTCACGCTCACGGTACACCTCTTCTTCCGAGCCAGTAATGTCTAGATGCTCTCAGGGGATGTCTCCATACACATTCTTCTCGCTTTTAGCACGACAACGGTACGCGACACCAACCTAGTTTGCCCCCAGGGGGGTCACGGGGATATCGAAGTCCTCCAAATCGAAACTCCTGAAGAATCGGTTGCCTCCCCTCGCTGGGCGTAGCTCCCCTAAACCGGCCCTGTGCCACTTTTTCCACCAGGTAGTGACCGTTGAGCGACCTGCGCCCGAGAGTTTCGACACATCCTTGGCAGGATCGCCAGTACTGTGTTGATAAGCTCTACGTTGCTCGCCAGTGGATAGCATGTCCTCCAGAACTTTCTTAGCACGCGGGATGCTGGTAACCTTGGCCCACTTAACCAGTTCCTGGAGTTCCTCCAAGATTCGATCCTGTATATCTTCCGGCCTTGCCACATCATCACCACACGAAAAGGTCAGACCGCTCGTAGAAGACCTCTCTGCCTTCACGCCTGCGGGTCAGGATACCCTTCTTCACGAGCTCTGAAATCCGTCCCTTTACCGTTCTCTCAGACACCGGCGCCCTTGACGAAACTGCCTTAGCGATCTCAGAGTACGAGAGGGTTCCATCTGCGACCTCAATGATTGCCCGCGCCACTTTGTCTCGCTTGATATCCCGCCCAAACTCTTCCAGAGTAGCGAGATTCGAAATCCTCCCGAGGATGATGAGCTCGTCCAACTTGCGATTCATCTTCTTGAGTTGACGGATCTCTTCATCACCCACCGCGCATCACCTCTCTGATTCCCCAACCAGCGGGAACTAGGTCGAACTTCCGCTTTGGATAACCTCTCCGCTCAACATTTAGCAGGTCCCTTTCCTGTAGCTCCGAAATGAAGACTTGGACTGCACGCAAGCTGAGCCCGGTTTCCCCAGCAAGCTCCTTCGTGCTTGTCAGACCGTCACACATAGCCCATACCTGACGTCTCTCTCGGGTCGTGGTCACTGAGTCCAATTCAGTTCTGATAGAGTCTTTGGCAAGGAGTTCAAGAAGTCGTCTGATTGTCGAAACCTCATCCAGGATTTTCTCTGAGACCTCCATTGGTAAACATCATGAAACATGAGAACTTAAGCCTATTTCGTTATTTGTTGCACACTATCAGATCCGCCAAAAAAGAAAAGGGAGAGAAAAAGATGGGCAAATTCCACCGTCCTTGCAAGGCTAATTAGCTTGGGTTGGGCTTTGGCTATTGGCCTGAAGGAGTCCAAGAAAGAGGGGGTGCACTATGGCCCGAGCGTGGAGGACCGGTCAGCCATGGGATGGACACACCCCGAAGCAGGTCCAACAGGCTGGGAGAGGCCGACGCTCTCGTTGGTTCCAGGCTTCACCTACCTTGAATTGGGAATGGCTCCTCGGACACCTCTACGGACCGCAGAAATCATAATAACGGGTCGTCAGGGTCACACAGTACAGGAGTATGATAAGTATCCCACCACGCCCGGTACGCCTCCTTGACTCTGCGTTTGAACAGGCTGGAAAGGTGGTCCTCGCCGGGGAGGGTGATATGGAGGATTTCGTGGGCCATGATTCGGCGATGGTCCCATCGTTCAGGATGTACCAATCCTGCTCTGTGGGCCAATGTAGGCAGATGAGGTTGTTGTAGGGAGGCCAAGGATGGGCGTGGGCCCGGACCCAGGGCTTATCATCATGAGAGTAATGACCTGGAACGTTCATGGTGCAAACAAGGAAAGCCAGGTCTGGCGACTCCTACTGGAATTCAGACCTGACATTGTGCTACTCCAGGAGGTTCAAGGGATTCCGGAAGAGATTTCGGAGGAGATGGCCATCCTATCTCGGGTAGCTATCTACAAGACCGGCCGCCCTCAGAGATTCAGCACTGCAGTCCTGGTGGATGGAAAGATAATTGAAGAAATCAAACTGAAATCTGAGTACGATTGGGTTAATGACGAACTTTCATTCTTCCATGGGAATTTTATTGCCTGTAAGGTGGTGTTACAAAACAATGAGAGACTCAATGTAGTCTCTGTCTACAGCCCAGCATGGCCAGTGAACGAGGAGAGGTTGAAGGGAATAGATGTTTCAGCC
>JAZGCT010000176.1:0-4864 GCA_036477085.1 Thermoplasmata archaeon
TGCTTGTGATTGGAGACCGGTCTTCCGTCCACCCAGATGTTCCTGGAACCTATGATTCTTTTTGCTTCTCTCCCTGTGTCACAGTGGCGGAGCAAATCCCTCAATATCACTGCCAGGGGCATGGCCAGATTATGGGGGTGTGGTCCCGGAGAGGGTCTGACTACCCACACGTTCGTCTTTCTCGGCAATGGCCAGGACCGTGGTGCTGCCAACCGTTTGAGATGCTTCTTCATTCTTCTTCCTCTGCTTCATCTTCGATTTCTTTCTCCGACTCCTCGTCTTCGGTTTCATCTTCGATCTCTTCTTCGGCCTCTTCCTCGATTATCCTTCCGAATTTCATCAACCTTCTTCTGTCAGACATGTCGGGTTTAATGATCATGATATTTGACGCGTGTATCATCCGGGCAGACCGGCTCTCGTCCGCCTTCGCCTGGGTCACACCTTCTATAGTGATCGTGAGGTTCTTGAGGCTCACATTCTCGACCTTCCCTTCCTCTCCCTTGTGATCTCCCCGCATGATTCTTACTTGATCACCCTTTCTTATCGTCAGGGATCTCTTCTTCCCCGCCTCGAGGTACTTAGGCGCAAGATGCCCTCTCACCATCTTCTTCCTTTGGTGAAGCGGGGCCTCGATCTGCCTCTTTCTTTGTTTCCTGGGTTTGCTGGATGGTCTCATATGACTCACACTATCATTGAAGCCGTTGCAGCGATCCTGGGCCATCTCTCTGCTGCCTCACGTGCCACCGGACCCTTTATGTCGCTGCCTTTCGTTTCGCCCTTCTCTGTCGTAATGACGACTGCGTTGTCCTCGAACTGCACCATGGTCCCGTCCGACCTTCGGAACGGCCTTCTCTGTCTCACGATTACCGCGGTGAACAGTTGCTTACGCATCTCTGGCGTGCCGCTCTTGACCGAGACTATGAGCAGGTCCGCTATCCCGGCTGCGGGATACCTTCTCTTGACTCCGTGGTACTTGGGCACTTCCACGACCTGAACCACTTTGGCTCCGGTATTGTCCACGCAAGCTAGGTACGCTCCTTTGGGGATGCCTCTTGTCTGTCTTCCGGGAAGTCCTTTCATCCGATCTCCTCATTTCTTCTGGACCACGACGTACGAGACTGTCTTTGCGAGTGGTCTGCACTCTATGAGCGTGACCTCATCTCCTACTTTTGCCGATATGCAGGGCGGGTTGTGGGCGTTCTGCCGGCTGGTCCTCTTCTCGTACCTCTCGTACTTGGGCACATACATGGACCTCTCTCGGGTGACGACAACCGTGTTCGTCATCCTATCAGAGACCACGACACCATCGATCATCTGTCCCCTGACTGAGAGACGGCCGTGGAACGGACACTTCGGGTCCTCGCAACTGTCCTTGGGAGGGGTCACATCAATCCCGATGTCCCTGGCTTCTGGCTTTTTCTTTGCTGGCATGTCTATCTACCTGCCTTCTTTATCCTATCCTGCGGTCGGAACACCAGCTTCGCCCCGTTGACCTCAACGTCCTCGGGCAGGGAGAATCTGAACCTAGTGCCCTTCTTGGGTATCACCTTCTCCGAGCTGTCCACTTCCATGACCAGCGTGTTCTTCGTCTCATCAACTATCAGCCCCTTCATCCCCACATAGCCGCTGTGGGTGGAGCTGACGACCTCCGCGGGGAGCCCGATGAGCTCATGCTTGTGAATGTTCTTCTTGGATATCATTTGTCGATCATCTCGTTTCAACGTTGAACCCCATCTCTTCCAGGGCCTTCTGTACCTTCTTTCTGTGTTCTCCTTGCAGTTCTATCCTTCCGTCCTTCACAGTGCCGCCTGCAGCGCACTTGGTCTTCAGCTTCCTGGCAAGTTCATCCATGTTGATGTCACTCTCGTCTATTCCCTCGACTATCGTCATGACCTTGCCGTACCTTCTCTTGTCGCTGTATATCTTGATCCGCTGTTGCTCTCGTGCAATCTCTTCACACATGCACAGCTCTTCAGGCAGCCCACATGTCGAACATATCGCAACCATCACTTTCCTCCTTTCCTCACTCCTGTTGTTTCATTCTTTCTTCTTCTCTAATGATCGTCAACATTTTGGAGATGTTCCTTCTGATGGCCTGGATCTTCCCAGGGTTCCTGGGCGCTCCTCCCATGGCTGCGACTCCCCTCTCGTGCATCAGGTTGCCTCGCAGCTCCTTCAGCCTCGACTCTCTTTCCTCGGGGGTCATCGCGCGGATGTCCTTCGTCTTCAAGAGCGCCAACTACTCATCCTCCTTCTTCGATTCCTCTTCCTTCGGTGGAGTCTCCTCCTTCTCTTCCTTGAGTTCTTCCTCTGGCTCTTCGGGCTCAGCTTCCTTATCCTCGGCAACCGGTTCTTCTTCGGCCTCTTCCTCGCCTTCTGGCACCTTCTCTGAAGGAGCCTCCGCAACCTCTTCCACGGTGGGCGGGAGAATGTCAATCTCATCCGGGAGCTTTGCGTCGCTCTGCATGATGAGGACCTTGACGCCGATTACGCCGAGTTTCACTTTGGCCACCGAAAACCCTTCTTTCATCCATATGAACTTGGGTTCGCCGCAGTGCTTGATGTGACCTTGCTTGAACTTCTCTGTTCTGTGTCTCCTACCCGTGAGCTTCCCTGAGATTGTCACCTGACAGCCCCTGGCGCCCGATTCCATTATCCTTCGGACGGTGGAGTGGCCGGCCCTTCTGAAGTGCCAACCTCTCTCCAAGGCGCTCGCAAGCTTGTCGGCCATTATCTGTGCGTTCACCGCCGGGTTCTTGACCTCTTCCACCTCTATCTGGGGGTTGTCGAACTCGAACTTGGTGATCATGTCCTGAGTGAGTCCCTTTATCGATTTCCCTCTCCTGCCGATCACGATGCCGGGTCGTTCTGCAAGAAGTGTAACCCTTGTACCCAAAGGCGTCCTCTGTATATCCAGACCGCCGAATCCTGCCCTTTCCGTCTTCTTCATCAGATACTCCTTGAGAAGGACCCTTCGTATGTTCTCGGTGACAATCTTCCGTTCTCCAGCCAATCTATTCCTCCTCCATCACTTCAAGCACGACCTCGACGTTCGTCTTCTCATGGAACCATGGAGTGCTCCTGCCCTGGGCCCTTGGTCTGTAGAACTTGTCTGGTTGACCCTTGGATGCCGCGATGGTATGGATTCTCAGGTTCTCTGGATCCAGTCCAGTCGCCTCTGCGTTGCTCTTGGCGCTCTCGAGGATCCTGATTATCGCCCCTGCGACTTTCACGGGATATGCCGCGGGACCCATGCTCTTCTTGTGCCCTATGTACCTGTTCCGTCTCCTGAACGGGACAGCCTTCTTCAGATCCTTCACGTCCTCTAGGTACTCGATGGCATCCTCTATGTGCATTCCCCTGATCGCCCTGCAGACCTCCTCGCTCTTCTTGGGCGAAATGGGCAGTTCCTTCCCGTACGCACGGGACATCGTCTTCGGGTCGAATTCCGTCGTGTAACCCATTCTTCTAGCTCCTTACTTCAATGGCATGTACTTTGATGATTTCGTCGCACCAACTCCCGGTCCTGAGTGTGAGACCAATCCCGTGGTGAGAGCGAACTCTCCCAAGGCGTGGCCGATCATCTCTGACTTTATGGGGACCTGCACGAACTCCTTTCCGTTGTGAACTGCAATCTTCTTGCCCACGAACTCTGGGAGTATCACTATCTCCCTCCTGTGGGTCCTTATGACGTCTTCCTCTGTCTTCCTTAGCCTGTCCAGGAACGCTTGCTGCTCATCGTTCAGTCCTCGTCTGTACGACCGCCTCGCTCTGGATGGCAGGAGCTCTAATATCTCTTCGAAGCTCATGGTGGAAAGCTCTTCCATGGTGAATCCCCGGTATGTGAACTCCTTCTTTCTCCGGGTCTCGATTACACCTTTCTTCTTCCTCGCCCTCCTTCTCGCCGCCTTGCCAGAGGAACTTGTCTTCTTCTTAACCATCTATCTCCTTCCTTTCTTCTTTTTCTTCGGTGAAAGTCTCCCGACCTTTCGTCCGGGAGGCGCATTTGCTGAAACTGTGCTCGGCTTCCCAACATGCTGATGAGCACCACCGCCGTGGGGGTGGTTCACCGGATTCATGGCCACTCCACTGACCCTTCGGGCTCTCTTCGCCTTGCTCCCGTAAACGTGAAACTTCTTCCCGGCCTTGGCGAATGGACGCTCCGTCACTCCACCAGCAGAGACAACTCCGATTGTTGCCCTGCACCTGGGATTGAGGTCCTTGTACTTCCCTGATGGGAGTTGGACGACGGTCTCCCTGCCGTGGCTGACCACGACAGCGGATGATCCAGCGGTGCGGGCGAACTTGCCACCGTCTCCTGGCATGGATTCCACGTTGAATACCAGAGTGCTTTCTGGAATATCACCAACTGGCAAAGTGTTGCCCCTATCGATGATCGTCTTGCCGATCGTGACAGTCTGACCTTCCTGCAAGCCTTCTGGGGCTATCATGAGAACGGTGCCAGATGGGAAGGAGACCTTGGCCAGTGTCGCATTCCTTCCTGGGTTTCTGAGGATCTCTGTCACGTTGCCCTCTTCATCCTCGTAAGGTGGGTGTGCCACTTTTCCGTGATGCCTGTGGCTGGGCGAACGATATGATCGGGAGCCTTTCCCTCTCCTCCTGGTTCTGATTCTCTTTCCCACTTCACCACCTAGAATATACCAATCCTCATGCTCAGGTCCTTGGCGTCTTCTCCTTCTGCCAGCTTGATTATGGCGTGCTTGCCTTCCTTTGCGATCCTGGTGTAGACCTTCTCCACCTTGACCTCGAAGGTATTCTCGAACGCCTCCTTTATCTGAGGTTTTGTGGCGGTCCTCTTGACTATGAACTCAATCCTGTTCCCGTCCTTGAGATCTTGTGCTGG
>JAZGCT010000177.1:0-2898 GCA_036477085.1 Thermoplasmata archaeon
CAGCCAAGAAGGACCGTGGAGAGAGATACACCGTGGAATCAAGCATGGCCAAGCTTTTCGCCTCCGAGATGGCCACGAAGATAGCGATCGACGCAGTCCAGATACACGGCGGTTACGGTTACACAAAAGAGTATGCGGTGGAGAGGTTCATGAGGGACGTGAAGATATTTGAGATCTTTGAGGGTACCAGTGAAATTCAGAGATTGGTGATTGCGAGAGGTTTGTTGAAGGACTAGAATCGCCAAGCGGAGGAAGTCCCAAATAGAGAGTGGAGGTTCAGCAGAGGTGAGGATACTAAGCAGACATGGGGTTGGCATGCGAATGAAATGACTCAATAGGAGGATAGAATTGCCAGAAATGAGTACCAGAGTGATGTTGAAACTAGTCGTGCTTTGCCTTGTTGTTGCGTTGACAGTGCTGCCTCTGCCAATACTACTCGCGTTCGAGTTCACATTCTTCTTCGGGTTGGTCCTCTTGATGGTCGGAGCATATGTCGGGATTTTAGCGTTTGACACATCACTGCGCATAAGCAGTGCTAGGAGGGCCTATCGGTCCCGCTATTGGATAGTCGCACCATTGACTACTGTCACGTTCCTCCTGCTCTTTCCTCCAGTTGAGTTTTGGGTCGCATCGGCCTTATTCTGGGAATTCTGGTGGTTCAACCTCGTCATGGTAATATTCTTTCTGAGCATTCTCCCACTCGTACTAGGTCCACTTTCATACCGGAAATGGAGGAAAGAGAATCTCTAAGATGTGTCCTAAGTTCTCTTTCACCTTATCGCTATCCTCACATCCACAATCTTGTACCCATCACCCTTTTCGAACAGTTTTATCGGGTTGATATCCATCTGACCTATCTCTTCGAACTCCACAGCCATCTGAGACAGCCTGAGAACACTTTCTATCAGACTGTCCACATCGGACGGACGCTCCCCCCTAACGCCTTCGAGGATTGGATATGATTTGATCGACTTCACCATTCTACTTGCGTCCACATCCGTCAACGGTGCAACTCTGAATGCAACGTCCTTGAGATATTCCACGTAGATACCGCCAGTACCGAACATCACTATCGGCCCGTAATGATCGTCGTACTTCATTCCCAGGATGACCTCTTTTCCTTCCTTGACCATTTCCTGAACCAGGATGCAGTCCGCGGTGTGCCCGGCCTTCTTCACGTTGGACACCATCTTCTTGAAGCTACTCACCAGTTCCTCCTCGTTCTCGATATCCAGCACGACGGCACCTATCTCGGTCTTGTGGATGATACCTTCCCCGCATGCTTTGATCACTACAGGGTAGCCGATCTTCTTTGCCAGTTTCTTTGCGTCTTCCAGGTTGTCGGTCACTTCGCATGTGACCGTCTCGAATCCATAGGATCTCAGCACGTCGAACGCTTCAAGTTCGGCCAGCCAGGTCCTCTTCTCCTTTGCCACCTTTCGGAAGATACGTTTTGGGACCCTCCTATCGACCTTGAAGGTCCTCGGCCTGCCTTTCTCTCTCTCCAGGTATGTACGATACTTGACCATGGAGGACAGCGACTTGACCGCGCTCTCGGGGAATATGTAGGATGGGATTCCATGTTCAGTGAGGTGCACAAATCCCGGCGAATCCTCGGTCCTTCCCAGGAAACAGGACAGAACTGGCTTCTTGTATTTCTTGGCCGTCTTGGCTATTACCTGAGCGATCTCGATCTCCTTGGTGACTATGGGCGGAACGAAGATCGTTATCATAGCGTCCACCCTCCTGTCAGCGAGGATTGCTTTCATGGCATGCTCGTATTCGTGAGGTCCCGCGGCTGCGACCATATCGACGGGATTTTTCGTGCTGGCTTCCTCTGGAAGTATGTCTTCCAGTTTCCACCTTGTCCTGTCTCCCAACTTTGCAAGTTCCAGACCCGCTCCAACCAGGGCGTCCACAGTCATTATGGCCGGCCCGCCAGCGTTAGTGAGGACCGCGATCCTGTTACCTTTCGGCAAGGGTTGATTTGAGAACGCGATTGCTGTGTCGAACAGCTCTTCGATCGAACTGACCCTCAGAACACCGCACTGCTCGAACAGTGCATCGGTTGCAGCATCTAATCCAGCCAGTGCTCCCGTGTGACTTGCAGCCGCGGCCGCTCCCGCTTCGGTCCTTCCCGACTTCAACGCGATTATTGGCTTCTTGGCCGTGACCTTTCTTGCTATCCTGACGAAGTTCCTGGGGTTGCCGAAGGACTCGATGTACATCAGTATGATGTCGGTGTCCGGGTCGTTCTCCCATGCCATCAGCAGATCGTTGCCAGAAACGTCCGTCTTATTCCCCAGACTGACGAACTTGGCGAACCCGACCTTGATGTTGTCGGCATGGTCCAGAATGGCCGCGCCCAGAGCACCGGATTGCGACATGAACGATATCCTGCCTCTGAGGGGGTGTGTCGGAGCGAAGGTCGCGTTCATGCTCACCTTCTCGTT
Source organism: Thermoplasmata archaeon (assembly GCA_036477085.1). Classification (GTDB taxonomy): domain Archaea; phylum Thermoplasmatota; class Thermoplasmata; order RBG-16-68-12; family SOIM01; genus JAGLME01. Next base: position 2,454 of record JAZGCT010000177.1, read on the forward strand.
GGTGTTGATGACCCCCATGCAGTTGGGCCCGATCATCGACATCCCATATTTCTTGAGGATTCTATGCAGATTCCTCTCCAGCTTGGCTCCCTTTTCCCCCGTCTCCTTGAAGCCAGCGGTTATCATTATGATGCCTTTGACCCCCTTCTTTCCGCAGTTCTTCACTACCTCCAGGGTCTTCTCGGCAGGGACGATGATGACGGCGAGGTCCACCTCATCTGGGACGTCAAGAATCGATGGATATGCCGGGATCGAATGAACCTCTTCAGCGTACGGGTTTATCGGGAAAAGCTTGCCCTGGAACTCATAGTCTATCAGATTGTGAAGCAGCTCCCTCCCTATCTTGCCCTTCTTTCTCGAAGCGCCTATGACGGCAATGGACTTCGGATTGAACACAGGAATGAGTCTGCGAAGCATGAGTGACGAAAGTCGGTTTTCGTTTATC
>JAZGCT010000178.1:0-3825 GCA_036477085.1 Thermoplasmata archaeon
TTTCTGGTAGCTCTCAGGTATGTCCTCAACGTTCGCGTTGAACTGCAGCCTGCTCATGGCCACCAGAAGTGCGCGAGGATCAATGTCCAATCCTATGCCGTTCCTTCCGGTGATCTTCGACTCTATCATGGTCGTCCCGCTGCCCACCATGGGGTCAAGGACCGTATCTCCAACCTTGCTGTACCTGAGGATGATGTTCCTGGGTATCTGAGGCATCCAGTTCCCTCTGAAGTCCCCCTTGTGCGTTGCCCAATCTCCGCGTTTGTTGAACGACCAGAGCGTGGTGTGTTCGAGCTTGAAGTCCTCCGGTTGCAAGTTCTCGATTTTGTCCTCTTCGACCGGTGTTTCCTCCTTCCTGAGGGAGGACTTCAGTTTTCCTAGAACGTCTTCGCCTATCTCTTGCATGGATGTGTAGTTCTGTGTCTTTGTCTTTGACTTGTTTGTCACTGGCCAGCCTCCTGTTCAGTTGGTTTTACAAGGAGGCAATGGTAATGAAGGGTGGTGCAACTAGTAGTCTAGAGGTATACTACAACCTCCGTCCTTCATCTCCTACCAACACAATTAATATCGAAATGACAATTACCCCCTAAGTGGTTGAATGACGACCGCACAGGTGCAGATTCATCTCAAGAAAGGGGTGGCCGATCCCGAGGGAGACAACACGCTGAAGGCGCTGAAACTCCTGGGTTTTGATTCCGCTGTCGATGTCAAGTCAGCGAGGTTGTTCGAGATATTCCTTGAGGAAGATGACCCGGACAAGGCGAAGCAGATCGTCGAGGAGATGTGCAGGAAGCTCCTGGCGAACCCGGTCATTCACGATTATACCATCAGTCTCAAATGAGTTCGAGCTCATGATGGGCATCCGGACCTTTGAGAAGAGGAGTGGGGATGAGACAACTGTTCCATAGCAGGAATCTCGGTTTCGAGCTGTTCGATGTGGACATCCTGTCTGCGACCGACGAGGAACTTCAGACGGTCAGCGATGACGCTGGTCTGGCTCTCAGCACCGATGAGATGAAGATGATAAGGTCCTACTTCGAGACCAAGGGCAGGAATCCGACAGATGTGGAACTTCAGTCACTCGGTCAGGCCTGGTCCGAGCATTGCTGCTACAAGTCCTCGATGGTCTTTCTGAGGGAGTATCTCACGAGCATTGAATCGGATGCAGTCATCGATCGTGGGGACGCTGGTGTCGTTGAGTTCGATGAGGATCACGCATATGCCTTGAGGATAGAGAGCCACAACCATCCGAGCGCGGTGGAGCCCTATGGCGGTGCTGCGACCGGGATCGGAGGGATCATAAGGGACGTTCTCTGCATGGGTGCCCAACCAATCGCGCTAATTGATCCACTTCATTTTGGTCCTCTTGATCTCAGGTACAGGGACCTTCCCCCTGGTGTGAAGCATCCAAGGTATCTCATGGGAGGCGTCGTCTCAGGGATAAGGGACTACGGGAACAGGCTTGGGATCCCAACCGTGTCAGGTGCCGTCATCTTCGACGAGGGCTACATCGGGAACATCATCGTCAACGTGGGCTGCGTCGGCATAGCAAAGAAGAAGAACCTGACCAAGAACAGGGTGAAGACCGAGGACGATGTGTTCATACTGGTCGGAGGTAGGACCGGAAGGGACGGGATTCATGGTGTCACCTTCGCATCCGTGGAGCTCACCGAGGACATGGAAAAGGAGTGGAGAGGCGGTGCGGTGCAGCTCGGAGATCCGATCCTGAAAGAACCGCTGATCCATGCATGTCTTGAAGCCGCTGAGAGAGGCCTTCTCAACGGGATGAAGGATCTCGGCGGAGGAGGTCTTTCATGTGTGATCGGAGAAATGGCTCTTGCAGGGGGTTTTGGGGCCGAGGTCGAACTCGAGAAGGTGCCTCTGAAGGAAGAAGGTCTGGCCCCCTGGGAGATGTGGGTCAGCGAGTCACAAGAGAGGATGATGCTTGCGGTCGCTCCCGGGAAAGTGGAGAAGATACTGCACATCTTCAAGGTGTATGATGTTCAGGCGACCCCGATCGCAAAGGTCATCAAGGACAAGATCGTCCGCGTCAAGTATCAAGGTGAAGTGGTCCTGGAGCTGGACCTCGAATTCCTCACGGCCGGACCGGAGTACTGCCGGGAATATGCGACCGACTTTGAGTCCATGAAGCAGTCTGAGATCGTGCCAGACGAGCCCGAGGATTATCAGAAGGCCATCCTTGACGTTATTGCCTCGCCCAACATCGCCAGCAAGGAATGGGTGATCAGGCAGTACGATCACGAGGTGAGGGGATCCACCGTCCTCAAACCACTGCAGGGCAAGATCGGTCTGGCGTGCCATGGTGATGCGGTCGTCTTGAAACCGCTGGAGACCTCCAACAGATGTCTGGCCATTACCACTTCGTCTACACCGCAATACACAGCGATTGACCCATATCTGGGAGGCGCCTCGGCCGTCGATGAGATGTGCAGGAACCTCGTATCGGTGGGTGCCAGTCCTCACTCATTCTCCAACTGCTTGAATTTCGGGAACCCGGAGAAACCCGACAGGCTTGGAGCGTTCAGGGAGACCGTTCGTGGCATCGGTGAGATGGCCATGGCGCTGGGTCTTCCCACACCTTCCGGCAATGTCAGCTTCTACAATGAGACCTCATTTGCCCCTGTCAAACCTACGCCAGTGCTGCTGGGTGTGGGCATTGTCGATGATCTCGCCAAGTGCGTCACAACGGATTTCAAGAAGGAGGGAAGTTCGATTCTCCTCATCGGTGAGACCAAGATGGAACTGGGTGGATCGCAGTATTACGGCATGAATGGCGGTTTCAGCTCGGCCGTTCCGTCCGTCGATCTGAACGCTCTCAAGAGTGGTATGAAGGGAATCCTCATATCGATCGATGACGGTCTTCTTCTTTCGTGCCATGACATTTCCCATGGAGGTCTCGCTGTTGCGGTGGCCGAGATGTGCTTGGGAGGGAATATTGGGGCGTCCTTGGACTTGACCGGAATTCCAGATTTGAGGCTAGATCATAAACTCTTCTCAGAATCCAACACCCGCTGGCTCGTTGAGATTGACTCTGGTAATGAAGACCGGGTCCTTTCCAGATTCGGGGACATTTGGGCACGAAGGATAGGGACCGTCATTGGGGACACCATATCGATCAAGGACGATGGAAGTAGCATTGAGATTCCCCTGGACGACGTCAGGTCGGCGTGGACGAACACGTTGTACAACCTGCTGGGAGGTGGATCATGAGGATCGAGGACGTCAAGGTCTGCGTGCTCTACATTGAGGGCACAAACTGCGAGGAAGAGTCCTACTGGTCCTTCAAGAGATTGGGAGCCGATTCCGAGAAGGTCCACCTCAAACAACTGATCGGTTCGGATGTCCACGAGGACGAGAAGAGGAATCTTCTTGACTATGATATTGTGATGATGCCTGGTGGGTTCTCATCCGGGGATTATGTTCGGGCAGGTGCGATCCTCGGTGCGAGGGTCAAGAGCTCCCTGGCCAATGAGCTGGTCGAGTTCGGGAAGGAAGGCCGACCTATACTGGGGATTTGCAACGGCTTCCAGGTGCTTGTTGAGCTGGGTCTGTTGCCGGCGTTCAACGGATTCATGTCCCCCGTTCCACAGGTTGCGCTCGCGACCAACGACTCGGCCAAGTATGAGTGTAGACCATCTCTATTGAAGCATGAGAACCGTGGCAGCTGCGTTTTCACCAAGAACCTCCCCAAGGAGAAGATCATTCTCGTACCCGTCGCCCACACCGAAGGCAAGTTCGTTTTTCCTCAGAGCCAGGAGCAGGAGATGCTCAGGAAGATGGAAGAGATGGACATGATTGTCTTCA
>JAZGCT010000179.1:0-4956 GCA_036477085.1 Thermoplasmata archaeon
AACCTCAAGACCGGTATCAACCTACTATCTTATCCGCTGTTCCTGGAAGACAGCAAGATGGAAAGCGTTCTGAGAACAGTGGAATTCAATGAGGTCTGGTACTACGAACCAAGTATGCCCACAAGCACGTGGAGATCCTACTCGAAATCGAAGAGCTACCAGAGTCCCTTTGAGATGGACTATAGGATGTCGTACTGGGTCAACGTCACTCAAGATGGCAATTTCACGGTGGCAGGCAAGGTCGTGCCAAGGTCCTATATCGAATTGAAATCGGGTTGGAATCTTTTCGGATATCCATCTCCGACACACATGACCACAGCTATGTCTTTGGCCGGCGTGCCCATCATCGAGATTGAAGGATTTGACAGGAACGCGCTACCATACCATCTAAGAAGGTTGGCGCCCAACGACGACCTTGTTCCTGGCTTTGGATATTGGATTCACGTTGATCTTGACAGTGTATGGACAATTGACAATTGGTAGTCATCAGTATATTATCCGAGGTCACAATTCCTATCCACTCATCAACTTCACAATAGCCTCAGCAGGTTCTCCATCGCATTCTTCCAGGGCCTTTCTCGCTTCTTCCTCGGAGACATTCGCCTTCTCCGCGACCAGCTTTATATCCTCTATCGGGATCCTCACGTCCCCGTCCCTCTCGGCCACATCCGCGGTCCCGACTATCTGCCAGGTCTCCTGCCCCTGAACGGTCGTCCTGGTCACGTCCGGGTTCCTGAAAACATACTCATTTGAGGCAGTTCTGATGATGACCTCTTCCACCCCCTCTATCTCCTCGGTCTCGATCCCCATCTGTTTCATCATTCTTTTCATCTGTCTCGGATTCATCCGTCCGCCTGGAATCATACGAATCACTTTGGTAATCTGACTCTCCGTAAAAAAGGGTTGGGATTGTTTAAATAGATTGGTTCTATTGAAAGGGTTCGTGAGAATCGCGGTCCTTTTGAGGGACCGGTGCCAGCCTAAGAGATGTTCCCTCGAATGCATCAGATATTGTCCCCCTGTGAGAACGGGTAGCGAAACCATCGTCATGGGGGAGGACGGTAAGGTGATCATCTCAGAAGAGCTGTGCGTCGGGTGCGGCATCTGCGTCACCAAGTGCCCTTTCGACGCCATCAGGATCATAGGCCTTCCCGAGGAATTGGAGGGGGAGTTGGTACATCAGTACGGGGAGAACGGCTTTCAGCTGTACAGGTTGCCCTGCCCAAAGAGCGGCATGGTGGTCGGTCTTCTTGGTCCCAATGGGATTGGAAAGACAACGGTCATCTCCATACTCTCGGGTGAGCTGGTGCCCAATCTGGGGGAATATGATGAGGAGCCTGACTGGGAGCCGGTACTCGAGCATTTTGCCGGAACGGAACTTCACGATTATCTCGAGAAGATCGCTGAAGGAGAATGGGGTGCGGCCATGAAGCCCCAGTACGTGGACCAGCTCGGAAAGGTGTACAAAGGTGCCGTCTCCGACCTCCTCAAGAAGGCAGATCACAACAACAGGCTCTCTGATGTGAAGGATGAACTGGAGCTTACCAGCTTCATGAACAAGGATGTGAAGAAGCTTTCGGGAGGGGAGATGCAGCGACTGGCCATCGCCGCCACACTGCTGAAAGAGACAGACGTGTACTTCTTCGACGAGCCCTCATCGTACCTGGATATCTACCAGCGCCTTCAGGTCGCAAAATCCATCCAGAAGCTCGCCGAGAACAAACCAGCGGTGGTGGTGGAGCATGATTTGGCCGTCTTCGATTTCCTCGCTACCAACGTCTATCTCATGTACGGGTCAGAGGGGGCATTCGGCGTTCTTTCCCATCCGCGCCAGGTGAGGTCGGCCATCAACGTCTACCTAGGAGGCTACATGAAGGAGGAGAACGTCCGGTTCAGGGATACCGAGATCAAGTTCGAGTCCCACCCACCCAGGAAGGAATGGTCGAAGGTTCCATTGCTGCACTTTGAGCCCCTTAAGAAGAGATTCAAGAACTTCACCCTGAGCACTGGTGAGGGTAGTATCGGCATTGGAGAGGTCGTTGGGGTGGTCGGTCCCAACGCCACGGGAAAGACCACTTTCGTCAAGATGCTGGCAGGCGAGATCAAGCCCACTGCGGGGGTGGTCAGCACCGAGGTCACGGTCAGCTACAAGCCTCAATACCTGGAGACCAAGTTCGCGGGTTCGGTGAAGGAGCTTTTCATGACAGAGATGTACGAGGAGTTCCAGGAGGACTTCTTCCAGGGCCAGATACTTCAGCCGCTGGGGGTCGCCCCACACCTTGAGAGGGAGTTGAAGAGCCTCTCTGGAGGGGAACTGCAGAGAGCGGCCATCGCTCTGTGTCTCGGAAGGAAGGCGGACCTCTACCTCATTGACGAACCTTCTGCCTACCTGGACTCAAACCAGAGGATGCAGGCGGCCAAGACTATCAGAAGGACCATGGAGAAGAAAGGGCTGAGCGGGCTCATTGTGGACCATGACGTCTACTTCCTGGATCTCGTATCGGATTCTCTGATGGTCTTCGGCGGAGAGCCGGGGGTCAACGGCATTGGTGAAGGGCCTTTCGGAATGAGGGATGGCATGAACAAGTTCCTGAAGATGGTGGAGATAACTTTCAGAAGGGACAGCGAGACCAACAGGCCCAGGATCAACAAGCTTGGATCTTCAAAGGACAGGGAGCAGAAGGCAAAAGGCGAATACTACTACTCTTCCTGATTCTTCTTTCTTTTCCAGAGGAAATAGGCTACCAGCACCAACAACAAGCTCAGAAGTACGGCAATATCGAAGTACTCGAAGGTCGCTGCCAGGCCAAACACTGCATCGCCAAGGAAATAACCCAGTAGGGCCAGCACCGTGTTCCAAACCATCGCTCCGGCGAAGGTAAATATCAGGAAATTGCGGAGCTTCATCTTCCCTATTCCAGCAGGGAATGAGATGAACGACCTGGTTCCAGGCAGGGAATGTCCGATGAATATCGCCGCGTCCCCGTACTTCTCGAACCAATCCTCAGCTTTGACGATGTGCTCATCCCTGAGACGGAAGTACTTGCCGTATTTTCGGATGAAAGGTCTCCCCAGACTGTAGCCAATGTAATACGCTCCAGTGGAACCAATGACCGCTCCAAGAGAACCCACCAGGATGACGAGGACTATGTTGAACTGTCCCTGGGCTGCCAGGTAACCGGCGAACGGCATTATGATCTCGCTGGGTATGGGGGTCACGATGCCCTCGACCAGCATCGCCAGGAAGATACCGGGATAGCCGACCGCCTGGATAACGTCCTTGAACCAGTTCGCAATCGGTAATAGAAATGAAGCCATTGAGTTCACTACCCATATGACAAAAACAGTTAAGTTTTTTCATCTCCGAGGACCAGCTTCCCTTTTCCGGTCTCCCGTATCTCTCTGTCCTTGGCCACCAACCTCCCCCTCAGGAACGTGGCCAGTGGAAAGATGCCTTCCCAATTCTCGAAGGGTGTCCATCCGCATTTGGAGTGCAGTTCATCTCCCCTTATCTTGGTGATGTTGTGCATGTCCACTGCTATGAGGTCCGCATCCATCCCAACCTCGATCCTCCCCTTGTTCAGACCCATGACCTCTGCCGGTTTCTCCATCATCGCGTTTATCAGCCTTTCAATCGTGATGTTCCCTTTCTTCACATATGCCAGCATCAACGGGATCGAGGTCTCGACGCCGGGGACTCCTGAGGGCGCTGTTTCAAACGACTGCTCTTTCTCCTCCATCGTGTGCGGTGCGTGGTCCGATGCAATGATGTCGATCTTCCCGGACACCAATGCCCCCCACATCGCCATCTGGTCGCTTTTGGTTCTGAGAGGCGGATTGGCCTTGCCGAAACCTCCCAGGTCGGAATTGATGTTCAGCAGAAGATGATGAGGCGTGACCTCCGAGGTCAGCCTTGGGTTCTCCAGGAGGGGGATGCTCTCCTTAGCGCTCACGTGGCAGATATGGATGTTCCTGTCCGTCGATTTAATGACCCTCTTGATGGCGGCCACCTCGGCCTCTTTGGGCCTCACTCTCAGAAAATTCTCCAGGTCCCTCTCACCGGATCCCACCAGGCTCTTGTCCTCGCAGTGGATGCCCACATGCCGTTCCTCTCCCACACCTTCGCATACCTCACCCAGCCTATCGTACTCGCCGAATCCCAGTCCCGCAGCCGTTCCTGTCATGTAGACCTTGAACGGGCATCCCAGTTTGGATAGTTCGTCAGTGCGGCTGTTCTCCTTGAGAGCCGCATAAAGGCCGAAGTCCGCGTTCGCCTTGCTTCCCACAATCCTGCGCTTCTCTTGGTAGGTCCGGACGTCTACTATCGAGGGGTCATTGTTGGGCATGTCGAAGATGGTGGTCACCCCTCCGCATACAGCCCCCTCAGACCCTGAACGAAAATCCTCCTTGTGCGTCCTGCCAGGCTCCCTGAAATGGACGTGAATGTCAATTCCCGCAGGAAGGATGTAATTGCTCCCGAAACTGTGGTGTTCATCCCCCTTCAGTATCTTCTTGATCTCGGTGATCTTCCCGTTCTCTATGCCGATGCAACACTCCTCAAACCTTCCCCGGAAAAATGCTCTCCCCTCAACAATCCGCATCTCAGCCACCAAGCGTCTTCTCTTCCACCTCGCCTCCCGGGGAGATCTCTCCAAATATCCTTGAATTGAACTTGAAGATCTTGGTGTCCTTGTCTAACCACGCGTCCGGAGGAAGACCGGCTTTCATGCACGTCTGGGAGAGGAACTCCTCCTCGTTCCATTTCCTCTCCACGGCGACTTGGGGCAGGAGAAGGCCGCGGTAGGGCCCTTTCTCCACAATGAGCCCATCGTTCCCGATCTTTATTCTCTTGGGGTATTCCGTCGCTTTGCTGACCTCTATCTGCTCCGGAGAGGTCAGGATGCTGACTTCAATCGTGACCCTGTCCAGCTCTTCGGATGTCAGGCGGGGAAACCT
>JAZGCT010000018.1:0-3030 GCA_036477085.1 Thermoplasmata archaeon
ATTGAACCGCGTCACGCGGAGATCAAAGAGGGACCCATTGTACGGTACCCTCTCCAGCTTGCTCCACAGTTCATGAATCCCTGTGGTCTTCGACTGGAGCAGAAGAGTATCTGTCTAACAAGGATAAAAGGATTGCTGTTCAGGCGGTGTCGATGCTGACGAGTTCTATTTGGAAGTAAAGCGTGAGCCCATATAGGTCATCGCTCGGATCCGTATACCCTAAGTTGGGTGGCACTACCTCCACCTTCGTCTCTCCGGTTTTCAAACCAAGCAATCCCTGTGAGAATCCAGGTATCACACCAATGTAAGTGCTGTCGGAGTTGGCGGAGTCTACAGCTACTGCCAGAGTTGATCCGTACATATCATCACGCTGATCACCCTCCGAGGTCCAAAGCACGTAGTAGCACTTGACCTTGTCAGCCTGCCCAACCGTCCTGGTGCTCAAGCTCACTACGTCCACAGTCAGATTAAGGAAGTCGGTGGCGGTGGAATCCGCCTTGGATGTCGCAACGACCCTGAAGTTGTAGGAACCTAGCGGAGAATTCACGGGCACATCGACACGGATGATGTTGATGTGCCGCTGACCGGAAGTCAGACCGACTGTCTGGCTGTCATATGTGACCTGCAAAGGTGATGAATCAACCGAACTGAACTCGAAGTTGTCGGCGACCGTGGACAGGCTCGTCATCTGCACGCCCCATTCGGTGTATCCTCCTGGTTCGGCTCGATGGGTGTTCGGGCCAGGGTCTATACTCAGGAGTATTCCGTATCTCTTTTCAGTCTCCCCATTCTCCTCTCCAAAAGAGAACGAGGGTTGCACAATGTACAGGGCCAAGGCGATGATTATGACGATTATGGCGATGATTCCCAGAACGCTGATCCTGCCTTCTCTGAACCACTTCCCGCAGTTAGGGCACCTCCAAGAGTTATCGTACACCGGTTTCCTACAGTAGAAGCACTCCACGGTATCTTCATCGTACTCTACTTTTCTTCTCTTGGCCATGTGAACCCTGACTATCGTTTCTTCAATATTAACCTTGTGCACCAAATACTTTATCTATCCTCTCACCATCTGAATTCCAGTGTCCGAAATCGAAGTGCTACCACGCATTCTGATCCTTGACAAGGAGGCCGTTTACGAGGGTAGGGAAGGATATCTCCCGATGAATGTGGATGCGCATGAGGCGGTCGATAAGCTCCTCGCAGATTACGAGAAAGCGCTCGTTGTGGACATGAACGGAGTTCGTAACAACAGACCCAAGCTCGATTTCATAAAGGACTTCGAGAAGAAGTCCATATGGGTTGACGGAGGCGCCCGTGTGGCTGACAATGCCATTGATCTGTTCATCGCGGGTGCGGAGAAGGTGGTACTGAGAACCGAGACCTTGGCCTCGATGGACGAACTCCGAAAAGCTCATGAACTTTCGGACCAGTTGATTTTCGAGGTGGATTTGGCGGATGGCAGGACCGTCAATGGTCCACCGGAGTTCCAGGAACGGCGCCCGGAAGACCTCATGAAGGATGTTGCAATCATCGGAGTGAGATCATGCCTGTATCTGGACAAGAACGGGAACATTCCGAGTCCAAGCATACTACACGGGCTTCCAGATGACTTCGAGCTCTACGTCGGTATGCTTCATCGATCAGATTCAGCAAGGTTAGAAGATACCGGTATCAAGGGCATAATCGTGGACGCCAAGGAGCTGATCTAGTGGAGGATCTCAAAAGGGCCATCGCACTGCTGTTCAAGAGAAAAGGCGGTTCCCAGATGACCGAGAAGGAGTTCGTCTTCTCTGCATCCATGGATCTGAGGTGGTTTCCCCCCAAGGACTCGCAGAAGCTTCTCGATGTTGCTCTGTCAAGGGGCGTTGTCACCCTGGAGGATGGGCAGGTTTCCCTTGCTTTTGAGATCGACGGCGTCGAAGTCCCTCTGGATTTCTCACCGAACCGTTCAGTGCTTGAAATGCCGGCCGAGGAGGACATGTTCTCCAAGATCCTGACCCACATCATGGCCAAGCTGGATATGGATAAGAAGGATGCCATTTCCCGGATAAACGCGATCCAAGAACAGATGGAAGTGGAGATCGAGGTCGCGGCCCTGCTGGTCGGGGAGGAACTGGACATCGATATGAGCAAGTTCATCAAAGATGTGGAAAAGGGGATACTGGACCGTATGAAGGCGCAGGCCTAGTCTTCTTCTGTCGATTCTTCTTCATCTTCGTCCTCGCGGGGACGCAAGAACAGGTGCGGCTTGAACAACAGTTCTATGGCAATGAAAGCAAAGGCAATGAACGCCACCGAGCAGACCAGCCCCAAGTTGGATTGACCGTTGGAATCTCCTACTACATTGAGGTACACAAAATAGGCCAGTACCGCGAAGATGACTACAACTACGGCAATGAGGATGTATAAGGGAGCTCTGTTCATTCCTTAGCCTCTCTGATGAGGTCCCCTATGGTCAACGCCTTTCCAATGGTCTTCTTCTCGACCTCTGTCGGTTTCAGTTTCTCTCTTAGCGTAATGCCGAGGACTCTCTCCAGTTTGGCCACCAACTTGTCGTCCGGTCGCAAGTCCCCGGTCTCCAGTTTGTTGATGACGCTCCACTTCTCGTTAAGATGTTTGCCTAGCTCCTCCGGGCTGAGGTCCATTCGCGTTCTAGCTTCCCGTATTCTGGTGGAGAAGTCCCTCACAAGGACGTCCACCTCTCTCTCGTAGATGTCCCGGGGTCGGTACTGCTTCCTCTTCAACCTCTCGAGGACAGGGGATTCCTTCCTCGCTTGCTCCTTGGTGACCGGTGTACCGAACTTGGCGCAGTTGCTGCAAACATTAAGAGGCGTTCCTTCTATGACCACCCTCATCGTCCTTGGGAATTCAGTGCCACATAGTTCGCAGATCAAGGCCAACACCGACGAAAATCATAAACTCTCCCAACTATTTGAATAACGCGGGCAATTACTCTCACGGATCTTTACAGAACCTCCGACTTTGCCATACTGGTCAGAGATTCACAATGGACGCAACAACCATCCC
>JAZGCT010000180.1:0-3588 GCA_036477085.1 Thermoplasmata archaeon
GCGTTGAGAAGCGGCCAGTCAGCGACGGCGTCACTGCCGTCCTTCATCTTCTCGGTTTCCCTATTTGGTGACGCGACAGAGCCGGTGTCCAGGTGATCACGTGTTATCGCGATGGGACCGCTCAGCGCACCTTCTCCAACCATCTTGTTGATTATCTTGCCGAACTTCGCCCTCTCACCATAGCCAAGCCAGCAGACCCTTGCGGGAAGTCCTTCCCATGGAAGGTTCTCCTCGGCCAGCTGTATCCACCTGACCAACTGCTCATTGTCCGAGAACTCCCTCATGACCACCTTGTCGGTTTCCAGTATGTCGTTCTCATCACCGGAAAGCGCTATCCACCTGAAGGGGCCTCTGCCCTCGCAGAACATGGGCCGGATATAGAGGGGAACGAAACCTCCGAAGTCGAACGCCTTCTCCACGCCCGCCTGGTACGCCTGACCCCTGATGTTATTGCCATAATCAAACACCACACTGCCAGCATTCTGAAAGCCCAGCATCGCTTTGACGTGGGTTGCCATGGAATCGTATGATTCTTTGAGATATGCCTGCGGGTTGCTCTCCCTGAGGTCTTCGGCCTCCCTCAAGGTCATCCCAGCCGGGATGTACCCATTGAGGGCGTCGTGTGCGGATGTCTGGTCCGTGACCGCGTCCGGAGAGAAGGACCCTTCTAGGAGCTCTGGATGGGTCTCGGCGCAATTGGCGATGAGCCCGACCGACCTGGGACCGTCCTCTTTAGCGTTCTCTGCGATCTCAACGGCCTCTTTCATATCGGTCACGATCTCGTCGCAGAAACCGGCTTCCTGCCTTCGCCTGGCCCGGCGTTCGTCCACCTCCACCGTCACCGAAACGCCTTGGTTCATCTTGATGGCCAGTGGCTGCGCTCCGCCCATTCCTCCCAGACCGCCGGTGAGGACCATCCTGCCCTTCAGCGACCCGCCGAAGTTCTGTCGGGAGCACTCGGCGAAGGTCTCGTACGTACCCTGAATAATGCCCTGAGTTCCGATGTAACACCAACTTCCGGCGGTCATCTGACCGTACATCATCAGTCCCAGTTCCTCCAGCTCGTAGAACTTCTCCCAGGTCGACCATCTCGGTACCAGGTTGGCATTGGCTATGAGCACCCTGGGGGACCCTTCACTAGTCTTGAACACGCCCACAGGTTTCCCAGACTGCACCAAAAGGGTCTCATCATCTTCCAGTTCCTTGAGCGACTCTACGATAGCATCAAATGCATCCCAGTTTCGGGCGACCTTCCCGGTCCCACCGTAGATAATCAGCTCCTCGGGAACCTCAGCGTTCTCCAGATTGTTCTGGAGCATTCTCAGAAGGGCCTCCTGCCTCCACCCCTTGCACTCTATCTTGGACCCTCTGTTTGCCGTTATCTTTCTCATACAATGTCATAATCAGAATAAAGCCGACAGAATTAATCCTTTTGGAATCACATCTTCAATTTCACTTCGGCTAGCACCTCGGAGCGAAGGAGCTCGGCCTCCTCTTCCATCTCGCCCAGCTTCTCGGCGACCTCGTCCTTGAACTCCTGGTCCTGGATCTGCTTGAGATTGATCTTGACGTTCATGGATGCCGCGTGAAGAGCGGCGAATGCCAGCATGGCCCCGGACCCTGAATCGGACAAACCCCCCTCGTTCCCCTTTCTGACGACCAGATAGGCGAGTCTGATGGCCTCAAGAGAGAGTTCCATTACCTCCACCGGAGCGGCTATCGCCCTTCTCAGTCCGTTCTGCATCGCCTCCATCCTCTTCCCTTTCTCTTCATCGGTCCCTTTGGGGAGACGCAATGCGACCACGACGCTGGCGTACGCCTGCGCATCCTCGTCCACGAGTTGGGTGAGCCTTTCAGCGAGCTTGGATGAGTCTTCCAGGGCCCTCTCCATCTCCGGTCTCACATCGTCGTACTTGTCCCTGCCGATGGTGAGATTGCATACCATCGCTGTCAATGAACCGCTCAATGCACCGCAGAGCGCAGCGACACTGCCGCCCCCGGGAGTGGGCGAGCTGGACGCGACAGATCTGATGAAATCCCTGACCGTATCATCAACCAGCATGTCATTCCCTCAGCTTGTATTCAAGTATCTGGCTTTTGGAGAAATCCTCGATCTTGAGATAATGTTCGGCTGAATCCACAAGCGCATCCTCCGGGATTAGACCCACGACCTCCGAGCCCACGATCGAAACGCCCAATTCATCGGCATGTGATTTGACCTTGTCAAACACCACGTGAACCGGTGTCTCCCTGAAGTTCACCAGGTTCATGGAGACTTGGACGACATTCTCCCTATCCGTCTCGAACCCGAGGGCCTTGACGTGCTTCAGACCGCCGTCCTTCTCCCTCACCGCCTTGGCTATGGCCTTGGCAATACTGAGATCCCCGGATCCGAGGTTGATGTTGTAAGCGATCAGTGGTTCGCGTGCACCGATGACGACCGCGCCCGCAGTGGGATGCAGCTCTGATGGACCGAAGTCCGGAGCCTTCTCCGGGTTTGTCCTTATCTCTTCTCTCAGACCCTCGAACTGCCCCTTCCTGACCTTAGCCAGGTTCCGTCTTTCAGGTCTTGTAGCAGCCGCTTCGTACAGATAGACAGGAACATTCAATCGCGTTGAGATCTCCTCTCCCAACGACCTAGCAAGTTGAACGCAATCGCTCATAGTGATCTCGCTGATCGGAACGAATGGGATGACATCGACCGCGCCCACCCTCGGATGCTCTCCCTCGTGCTTGTTAAGGTCGATCAACTCCACGGCTTTTGAAGCACAGGCGAAAGCGGCGACCTTCACCTTTTCGGGCTCTCCGACGAAAGTGATCACCGCCCTGTTGTGCGTCGCGTCCATCTCCACATCGAGAACTCGGACACCATCGACGGCTCTGGCCATGTCGGCTATCGCATCAACGACTTCCTTCCTCCGACCTTCGCTGAAGTTTGGAACGCACTCAACGATCCGTGTCATTAACCTCGGCGAAAAAGAGATGTGTTCGTATATAAGGATATTCGATTATTGAACTACTATAATCTTATATTGATTGGCTCCTAGTAAATGAAAAAGGTATTTATATGGCTACTTCTTACTCACCCCGAAAGTCTTTCGACCTAAGGAGGAGGACGTGGATGAAAAAGATATTTGCTTGGGCTAGCGTTATAGTGGCTGTCATGCTCCTAACAAGCGCCATCCCTATGATTGGAATAGTGAAAGCAGCGATACCCGTTCCGCACAATTTGTGGGGTCATCCGTTGGACGAGACTGGCGTTCAGATGTCAGTTGGAGAGTTGATCACGTCATGGGTTGACGGTGTGGAATACGGCAGGAACGACACCTTCATGGCCGCCTTTGAGGTTTGGTTCGACGTGAACACTGAAGGCAACTGGGTCACCGCTCCTGGAGACCCGAACTCACCTTGGGTGAAAGAAGGTGGAGACTTGGATGAGCCCGTCATGTACGTCTGGGGCGACATGACTGAAATGAAGACCGATCCGGACACGGATGCTGTACTGAATTCCGGCGTGTTCATAGAGTCCGAACTTTGGAACACCACCATGGTCACTAGATCGGGCATCAATCTGTCCGCGTTGGTCGA
>JAZGCT010000181.1:0-4679 GCA_036477085.1 Thermoplasmata archaeon
AAGAGCTCGGAGAATTCCAGAGCGTCCTCTACGGGTGTGTCCAAGGCACTTGCTGTTGAAAAGACGACACTCAAAAAGGAACCGATCGTCAGAGCGATCCCTGCAGCGAAGAGTATCACTGTCAATACGAAGATTCTCTTCTCCATTCTCTTGATCGCCGAGAACTCTGTTTCAGGCATACATCACGCCTCCCCTGTGTGAATATTGGTCTCACATCCCTTAAAAGTTACCTCTCGATCGAGGCTGACTACATGAATCGTAGAGTATTTGTCTTCTCCACGTTCATCATGGAGTTCCAGAGCTAGGTCTCATCTTCGGCCGTCAAGTCAAATTCTCTTAAGTGATAATTCTGGACCAACGTCTAAGTAGTCTCAGCCGACTAAATCTACGGAATGCCAGCCCAAAAGAAGAGAAAGTGGCCAACAGTGCTTCTCACGATCCTGTTGGGAGTCATCATTACACTACTCCTAATTAGCAATTCGATCATTCCCAATTACTTGCCTTTTGAACTGAATCTAGCGGAATATGATCATTTCCTGGTCGCAATTCTCATTATCGCAGCCACCAAGATATGGCTTGACCTGGTCGAAGGTCTATTTGTCCGCGCTTTCTCATCAAGGACAAAATCAGAGGCCGATGCGAAGTCTATCTTCCAGATGACCAGCTATGTCGTCTGGTTCGTCACCTTAGGAGTTGTGTTATGGATCGTGGCTGGCGGTCCTCAGGGAGTTGACTTCATAAGTCTCGGCTTGGTGAGCGCAGCGATGATATACGTGCTTCAGAAGCCGTTATTGAACATCGTGGGTTGGGCAGTTCTGATGTACAGGAGCATATACCATCTCGGTGACAGGATCAAGATCAAAGACGTCAGAGGCTACGTCACCAACATATCGGTGATGAACACGACAGTTCGTGAGTTCGGTGGCTGGATGAGCGGGGACAGCTTCACTGGACGGCTTGTCTCTATCCCTAACAGCATGATAACCGAGGCCAATGTCTACAACTACACCAAGGACACCAAGTTCATTTGGGACGAGCTCACCATCAGCATCACCTATGAGAGCGATATGAGCGCCGCTCAGGAGCATATCCTGAAAGCTACCGAAAGGGTCATCGGGAAGTTCATGCGCAAGAATTCCAAGACTGTAAGGGCGAAGTATGAGTTCAGCGATATCCAGGGGATGGTCGTCGAGGAGCCAAGAGTGCTTCTCACCTTGGGCGATTTCTGCGTTCATTTCCACGCCGTCTACTTCTGCCCCGCTCACAGACGAAGAGAGGTCAAGTCCAAGATAATCACCCAGGTGATGGAAAGAATCGCAAAGAATGACAATGTCCAGATCGCGTATCCTCATGTTGAGGTTGTCCCCTACAAGCACAGGCCCTTTGAGAACCGAACTGTTGGCATGTCCGTTGAAGAGTTCTCAGCTGTTGCTTCAGTTCCAAAGGAGAAAGTGAAGGAAGAAGGTTAGGTCTTGTCCACTCTTTCCCTCTGTTGACCTACGCGTCCACCGATGGCATGCTATTCGAATGGCAGTTTAGCATTTGGATTCTTATTGCCGCGTAATATCGAATTGAGGCGAATGGCCGACGGGTGTATCAAGTTTTTATTTCCGCATTGCCTTGGACTTTTCCACTCTCAGGGGTGGACACATGGAATATCGACAACTGGGCAAGAGCGATCTCAAAGTTTCCAGAATAGGACTCGGAGCAATGCAATTCGGGCCGATGTGGATAAAAGAAAAGAAAGTGATGAAGGACATTTTGAACTACGCTTTGGACAATGGGGTTAACTTCATCGATACTGCTGAGGTCTACGGCAAGTACATGTCCGAGACGGTCATCGGTGAGGGGCTCAAGGAAAGGGGCGATAGGGACGATTTGATCATAGCCACAAAGGTCCATCCGTTCAATCTCAGGTATGATGATGTGATCAAAGCCGCCGAGGGCAGCCTCAAGCGCCTGCAAACAGATGTCATCGATCTGTATCAGGTTCACCATCACAACCCATACCCCCCAGCATCCGGAACGATGAAAGCACTGGACGATCTATTGAAGGAAGGAAAAGTGAGGTATGTGGGAGTTTCCAACTACTCGGTCTCACTTATGAAAGAGGCCATGGACCTCCTGAAGAACGGGGAGATAATCTCCAATCAGATGGAATACAACTTGTTGGTGAGGGATATCGAAACCGAGATCCTACCCTTCCAGAGGGAGAACGGGATCGCCACCATTGCCTATTCTCCGCTGGCCATGGGGGTGTTGTCCGGCAAGTACGATGAGAAAACCGAGCTTGACGAGAAGGACTATCGTCGAAACGACCCTCTGTTTATGAACAAGGAGAACCTCGGAGAGGCCCAGAAGCTCATCAGTGTCATGAGAGAGATCGGAGCATCTCACGAAGCCACACCTGCCGAAGTAGCGCTCAACTGGCTGCTCAAGTCCGATGATGTCTTCCTGATATTCGGTTCGAAGAACATCGAGCAGGCGAAGAGCAATATCAGTGCCTCCAAATGGAGCCTGAGCGAAGACGAGTGGGAGAGGATCACAGCGACCTCAGACAACATCAATCTCGACTTCTCAATCGATTTCAGCAAGCTCTAGGTAGAAGCCGAACCCGGCTGTATCTCTGGGTTCTTTTCTCTTGAACGAGAAGCGACCAGATAGATCCCCACCAAGATCAGGATGCCTCCGAGTATGACCCAATTCGTAGGGACTTCGCTCAACAGGATGTATGCCAGAATCGCGGAGAGTATCGGCTCGCCCAGGATGCTCATGGAGACAACCAACGCCGTCACATATCGCAATGTCCAGTTGTACACCGTGTGGCCGAGGATCATCGGGATTATCGCGAGCGCCAAAAAGAGGACCCACTCCTCAACGGGGTAAGGCAGCAGTGGGACGTTGAAGATGAAGCAGCTCATGAAGAGCGCCATCGTCGCAACCCCGTAGACCACTGTCACATATGGAAGCACGGACGTCTTCTGTCTTATCCTCCTCCCGCTCAGAATGTACGCTGCCAAGGCGAACATCCCTATCAATGCGAGAAGATCTCCATAGACGCTCTCCTGGCTCACCGCGAAATCGCTGAACCCTATGATGATCATTCCGGCAAGTGCGATACCAACACCGGCGCCAGCAGCCATCGAGATCCGTTCCTTGAGGTAGTAGTGGGAGACTACGGCAATGAGAATGGGATGCGTGCTCACCAGTATGACCGAATTCGCCACCGTCGTGTACTTGAGCGAGGATATCCAGAATCCGAAATGAAATGCAAGTGCAACACCAACGAGTGCCAGAACGACACATTCCTTTCTGGTTAGTGCGAACAGTTCTTGTCTCTGGAAGGCCAGGGTTGGAATGAGAAGGATCAATGTTGCGAAAAGAAGTCGGTAGGTAGCAATCGCCAACGCCGGTGCCTGGCTCCACTTGATGAAGATGGACGCGAACGAGATCGACACCACGGCGACGACTATAGCGCCTTTGGGGCTCAACTTGGGGTCCACGGGCAACGCATGCACTTATTGCGTTTTATCATTGCCGAGCGGACCCTACTCTATCATGGTCACAATGACCGACTTCGCCTGCAACGCTGGCTCGGTCGAGGTAAGCATCCTGATAGACAATATCTGATTAGGCTATCTGCCGATCTTCGACCCAATGCGTGGGGGTGGCCAGGTCTGTAATCGGGAACGTTTATCTACGAATCATCCTTTCCAGCCATGCTCATGGATGTCGTCCTTCCTTTCCTGCTGGCGTTCGGTTTCGTCATACTCTTCGAGTTGGGTGACAAGACCCAACTGATGACCATCTCGTTCGCTTCCAGGTATTCAAAGAAGATGGTGTTCTTGGGGAGCTGGCTTGGACTGGGGCTGGTAACGGTCATAGGAGTTGTGATCGGGGTATTGCTCGGAGCCGCATTTGACGATTTCTGGATCAAGATAATAGCCGCGGTGATATTCATCGCATTTGGTGTATGGACGCTTGTTAGAAGGAAAGAAGAGGAGGTCAAGAAGGACATCCCTGACAAGAAGGTCTTTTCTCAGACGTTCCTCTTTCTTGTCTTGGCCGAGCTTGGGGATAAGACCCAGATCATGGTCATTTGGCTGACCTAGGCGATATCTCTCAGCTTTTCCGCGATCTCATCGTAGTCAGGTTCCACGGCAGGGTCCTCGGAGACCCACTTGTACCGAATCGTTCCCTCCCCATCGACTATGAAGACCGATCGCTTTGCAGCCGTATAGCCATTCATACCCGCGAAATCCTCCAATGCGACATCGTAATCGGTCACCGCCCTTCTCGCGTAGTCGCTCAATAGAGGGAAATTCAGCTGGTTCTGGTCGGAGAAGGCCTTGTTGGAGAAAGGATCATTGACGCTTATTCCCACAACCTTAGCGTTCATCTCATTGAACCTTGCGATAGAGTCCCTGAGAGCGCACATCTCCTGCGTGCACACTGATGTGAACGCCCCAGGATAGAATGCGATGACCAGATTGCTGCCCGAGAATTCGCTGAGTATCCGCTTGTTCCTGTCAACATCCAGAAGTTCGAAATCCGGCGCTTTGTCTTCCACTTCTGCTGTCACTACATCACCTCATCATGCCTACAACGATTATGTTGATAAGCTTTTCATAAGGGAGGTGCAAAAGGTTTAAACTACTCGAGGAAATGGTCAGGGAGAG
>JAZGCT010000182.1:0-4706 GCA_036477085.1 Thermoplasmata archaeon
TCAAGGGGAAGAAGAAGATTCTGAAGTCCATTCCTGGCTCACCTCCAGACCTATCGAATCTCCCGCTTGGATGCGTGTTCCACCCAAGATGCAAGCTCGCGCAGGACATCTGTAAGGAGAAGATGCCCCCGACCATCGAGGTCGCAAAGAATCACAAATCATATTGCCATTTCGCAGAGGAGATATTCACTGGAAAGATGAAGGTGTAGACCTGGAAGCAGAAGTCATGGATGCTACAACCGAGGAAGTCGAGAAGGAACCCGGAGTGGTCTGGAAGGTGAAGAACCTCACCAAACTATTCCCCATAAAGGCAGGTTTCATCTCATCCCTTCTGGGCAAGGAGGTGCACGTTCACGCATTGAACGGCGTGGGATTCAAGATCCATGACAGGGAGATCCTTGGCATCGTGGGTGAGAGCGGATGTGGCAAGACGACGTGCGGAAGGCTTCTGGTCCGTCTCGAGACACCTACAAGGGGCACCATGCACTTCCGCGGTCAGGAGATCGGCGGGCTCAAGGGGAGGGAGCTGAAGAGATTCAGAAGGAACGTCCAGATGATCTTCCAGGACCCGTATGAATCCCTCAACCCCAGGCTCTCGGTCTTTGCCACCATCGCAGAGCCTCTGATAGTCCACGGCGTCGGCGACACCATAGAGGAAAGGGAGGAACTCGTTCGGAAGGCGCTTGAATATGCGGAGCTCAAACCCCCAGAGGAGTTCATGTACAGGTATCCGCACGAACTCAGCGGCGGTCAGAGACAGCGCGTAGCCATTGCCAGAACACTCGTGCTGAGGCCCCAGTTCATAGTCGCGGACGAACCGGTCAGCATGCTTGATGTTTCCATCAGGGCCGGTATCATGAACCTCATGCTCAACCTTCGGGAGGAGTACGGTATCCCCTTCATGTTCATCAGCCATGACGTCTCCGTGACAAGGTACATGAGCGACAGGATAGGCGTCATGTATCTGGGAGATTTCGTGGAACTGGCCGAGACAGAAGAGGTCATCAAGAACCCGATGCATCCTTATACCGAGGCGCTTCTCTCAGCCGTTCCCGTTCCCGACCCGACCGCAAAGCATGGTAGAGTGAAGATCAAGGGAGACCTGCCCAGCCCCATCGACCTGCCACCTGGCTGCACCTTCCATCCGAGATGTCTGTACCAGAAGGACATCTGCAAGTCCCAGGTCCCTGAGTTCAAGGAGGTCGTACCAGGTCATTTCGTTCACTGTCACTTTGCCGGTGAGCTACCCATTGTGAAGCCTGACGACGAGTACGTTACCGAGGAGATATGCAAGCACTGCAACGCGACCATAAAGAAGGGCATGGCCTCGGTACAGCATTCTTGTGGAGCCAACTATCATGAGGAATGTGCGAACCGGGCGGAGGCATGCACGGTTTGCGGTAAGAAATTCTAGGTGTCCGCGTGAACAAACTCCTTCGTTTGATCGGCATTTCCTTCACAATCATCTCATTGCTCTCATTCGGGCTTCTGTACGTCACTTCGGTCAACTACCTGAACTACACCGAAACTGTTTTCGAGATCCCGCAGAACATAAGGATATCCGAGGTCCGCATTCCGCTCATCACCGACGAGTCGCAGGACCAGACCGTGGAGGTCCTTTTCGACATCACCAACCCTTCCAGCCTTACCGTTTTCATTACCGGCATCGAGGCCTACATCTACATGGATAACCTTTCCGATGCCCGCTCCTTTTTTGAGAAGATGGATGAGGTACTCGTCGGCATTGGACAGTTCAATCTTCAGAAGGCCGATTCCCACATCATCCGTCCTGGAGAGTCGATGACCATCCCCGTCTACATGACGGTCAGTGGCGGTTCAGTGTTCATGTCGATTCTCAACACCACTTCTAATGAGAAATACTATCCATATGTCTTCGGGACCCTGTGGTACACATTTGACTTCATAGACCTGATCGAAGTAGTAAGAGGAGTGTCATTCCTTGGAGGAAGAGGAGTCGAGCCCTATTGAATTGAAACCCGTCAAGAGGTCCTACGTTGTCCTCATGGTCCTGGGTTGGACCCTAGCTTCAGCTGTGATCATAACGTACTTCTTCTTCTCCACATTCTTCCCGGAGTTCTCACCCACCGGCCCTGGAGATCCCGGAATTGCCTTCCTTGTCGTTCCAGGCTTCTGCGGATTCGTGATAGGGGCGATGCTCAGCGATTTTGAGGAGAAGGTCGCTGTGTACGGCTCATTCCTCCTTACGGCAATGTCAATTGGTCTGCTCATCGTAGTACTTTTCCTACCTCTGATCACCGGCACGGTCGAGGATATGACCCAGCTTGGATCCACAGTTCAAGAGAGGCAATTTTACGTCCTTTCGTCAATCTACATCCTACCAATATCTCTCATTGGCAGCATTGCGGGGAAGGCATTCGGAGAGATTTACCTGCTCAGCGAAGAGGACAAGATCGCAAGAAGGCTCCTGATCAGGGACACCAAGAGATGGCACGATATGCTCCAGTCCTACATTCGCGAGAAGATGAGGAAAGATGAAGAAGAGATCAAGGAGACTGAAAAGGAACCCGAGGACGAGGACTAGGTCTCTTCAAGCGTCACATGGTTGATCGCGATCTCGCAGATATTGGTCGAATAGGACGCCACTCTTTCTATACTGTCGCTGATGAATGCCAGGGCGACGGCAACTGTGGAATCCGCCTTGGGTATGTTCCTGGCTAGTTGCTTTCTGAATGTTGCTCCCTCTTCCGCAACGTCCATGGTCTCGTTGGCAAGCTTGAGGTCCTTCCCGTAGAAGGATTTCACTGATTTCTCGAACAGGTCGGCCGAGAAGGACGAGTACTCATCGATGAGCTTCAACGTCCTCGGTGCGACATCCGTCTTCTTGAGCTCTGTGGAGTTGGCCGCGATCTTGCACGCGTGGTCCGCTATCCTCTCTATCGATCTGCCGACCGCTCTGAAGTTCATGCACTGGGGGCTCGTCATGCCCATCTTTGATGCAAGTATGGGGTCGTTGAGGACCATGTTGAACTGCTTTGAGACCAGCCAGTATAGACGATCTATCTCATCATCTCTCGACTGCACGTCCTTGGCCAGGTCCATGTTGTTGTCCATGACCGATATGATGCTGTCCGTGAACATGGATGATGCCATCACGAACATCCGGCGAACCGTCTTATCCAATGGAAGATCGCTTGGGTCCAGAAAATCCTGTATCAGGACGAAATCGCTGGATTCCTCTATGATCTCCGTGCCGACGGCACGTTTTGTTAGTTCCTTTATCGCCTTTCTAGTCTCCTGGCTCATCCTATCCTCGGTCTTCAGCTTCATCTGACGGTGGCCAGCCATGTAGAGGCCAATCAACCTTCTGAGCAGGTGTGTTGGCGACTCCTCTGGGAGCGTTATCTCTTCCGTCTTCTTCTTCGAGACGGTCCTGGGTTCAAGAATGAGATGACCATCGTCCCTGGGCCAGAGCGTCAGACTGTCCCCCTTCTCTATCTTGTTGCTCTCCGCCCAGCTCTTGGGGAGTGAGATGATGTAGGTCGATCCTCCGGTGACTTGTACTTTCCTCGTTTCCGGGTTCATGGGTGCGTCAATTCGTGCTTTCTATATAGTGTTTTCTTACTGTGCCTTTGATGAAGCCAGACTTCAGAATCTATTCAATCTCCGATGGCTACTCTGAATCTCTATTTAGATGTATTGAGAACCTGTCGCCAGTAGCTCGATACCCGCTGAGCAAGCTTTAATAAACTGGTGACTTTAGCAGAGAGAACCGATGAACAAAGAAATGAGAACCGTGCTGGTACTCTCCATAATCATCTATCTGGTTATGACCGGTGTTACTATCATATCCCCCATCCTGCCGGCATATGCTGGGGATTTTGGCGCTGACTGGGTGATGGTTGGAGCTCTGATGGGCAGTTTCGCCGCAGCCAGGGTTTTCCTCTCATTGCCCGCAGGAATCATCGGGGATCGAATCGGAAACAAGAAGGCAATGTCGATCGGACTCGTCATAATCATCGTGGCCTCCATCATCGCCTACTTCGCATATGACATTCACAAGGTATTTGGTGTTGGATACCAGGTCCTTCTTTTGGCCAGGATATTTGAGGGCATTGGATCGGCTTTCTATGCGACCATGTCTACCTCCTACCTGGCGAAGAACACCCAGATCGAGAGAAGAGGCTTCTTTATGAGCATCTTCGTGGGTGCATTGCTTCTGGGGATGGTCACAGGACCCGGGATTGGAGGTCTTGTCGCGGTGAACTTCGGGAATGCTGCACCGTTCCTTGCCTATGCCATCATGACCGCCATCGGATTCGGGATCCATGTTGTTCTGATCAAGAAAGATGAAGGCGTCCCGAAGGAGGAACTCGCCCAGAGGGACATGAAGGCCGAGGTCAAGAAGGTCATGTCCAACCGTTCCTTCCTCATCGTAAATTCCGGCACTCTGGCCGCTTTCTTCGCCAGGGGAGGTATCATTGGGACGATCTTCCCCATCATGGCCTTCCAGAACTTCGGATATGGCCCTGGCATCATAGGTCTCGTTTTGACCGGCGTCGCCCTGACCTCTCTTATCACGATCGTGCCTGCGGGGATAATAGCGGACAAATACGGAAGGAAGTTCCCATTCATGACGAGCTTGATATTGGGTGGCGTGTCCGTTCTCTTCATACCTTTGGCCCGGGATCTCACCGGTCTGGTCGTCGCCATGCTCGTCTTCGGTC
>JAZGCT010000183.1:0-9505 GCA_036477085.1 Thermoplasmata archaeon
TGAATGCGGAAGATTAAATAGTCCACGTCTGAATACCATTTATAAGGATGGTCCTCGCTTAGAAGGTCTCGGTGGGCACGGCAACAGGGTTCTCATTCTGATGGTCCTTTTTTCTCTCACGATTGCCAGCGGCAGTTCTGGTGTACTAATGAATTCAGAGCAGGATTTTTCTATCCAAGGGGATGATTGGCTTTCAGATGACACCGGGGAAACAAGGCAGGGTGTGGACCCGATCCAGCTGTCCAGATACAACCAACTCTTCGATTATTCCGACGTTCTTGTGATAAGGAACCTCGACTCTCCCACATCCATGGAAATCGCCGACTATTTCGTACGGCAGAGGAACATCCCGCCGGAGAACATCTGCAACGTCTCCATCTCCTCCAACGAGGTCATTGACCGCAACACATTCGACAACCTCATGAACCAGATAATCACCAACATGACCTTTCACGGTCTTCTGTCCAAGATCAACATCATTGTCACCACCAAGGGAGTCCCGCTGAAGATAACCCCGACTCTCTTCCCCGGGACGGGAGCATCCGTCGATACAGAACTGGCCTTGATCAACGGCATCTATGACGGCAACATCGGCAACCGTTGGTGGATGGCGAACCCTTACTTCAATTCCACACAAAGACATTCCCACCAGGCCGATCAGCTGTATGTGGTCACCAGGCTCACCGGATACAGGGCAGAGGACGCCAAGGACCTCGTCGACAGGGCAACCAGAAGCATAGGCAAGAGGGGCAGGTTCGTGCTTGACGTTGATCCCAGAAGGGATGGCTCTCCCGGGTACAAGGCGGGGAACGATTGGATGAGGATCGCGTACGACATCTTGACCTCCAGGGGTTTCCAGGTCTTCATGGATTTGAACAACACCTTCGTTAACAATCAGACCGGACTCGCAGGATACTCCAGCTGGGGCAGTAACGACGGCAACTGGTACATACCCGAGAACATCAACACTGGTTTCGAGACCGACGCCAACGCGGACAATATTCCAGATGGCTGGTTCAAGACCGACAACCCTGGACTGAGCCAAGTGATACGGAGCAATGCCGACCCTGCAGGCGGAACCTGGGCGGTACTGATGAACCGCACCCAGGCAAACCTCAACTACACTTCCATCTCGCAGAATTTCAGCGTCATCCCCGAGAGAAGATACGTTCTGATGGGATCGGCCAACCTGACCAACGTCAGCGCGGACAACGGTGTACACCTTCAGATCCAGGCATTCGATTCCATAGGATCTCTTTTGACCACGTTCAACGGTAGCGCCAGAACCGGGACCACAGCAAACTATGTGGGTCTGGGCCAAGTAGTCTACGAACCTCAAGGCAATGCCTCAAAACTGGTTGTTTCCGCCATCCTCTCACAATCCAGTGGCGTCGTCTTATTGGACAACGTCCGTCTCATCGAGATCAAACCGCACAACACCTGGGTGGACGGGGCAGTTGGCGAGACATACGTATCCACTGGTGGAAGGAGCTTCAGGTACCCGACCGGATACGGCCAGTCCCTCGTCGCCGACCTTATAAAGGACGGCATAAGCGGGGTCAAGGGCTACGTGTATGAACCGTTTCTGAACGCGGTCGCACATCCGAACATACTCTTCGAGAGGTACACAAGGGGCTGGGCGCTGGGAGAGAGCTTCTTTGCCGCATCGGAGATCGGTACAAGCTGGATGGACCTGATACTCGGAGACCCCAAGGTCGCTCCGTACAATGCAAGCTTCCTGCCGGACCTGGCTGTGACGCAAGGCAACTTCACGATATCCAACGATGAGATGATGATCGGGAGCAATGTCTCCATCTCCGCCATCGTCGAGAACCGCGGCAACTTCCCGACAGTAAACGCCACGATATCATTGTTCATGGGTTTGCCCGGCTCGGGCGGAGTTCCGTTCATAAACCTTACCAAGACCATTGATCACCAGAACTGGACAAGGGTGAACTTCACCTGGAAAGCAAGTGGTTTCCTCGGTGAACACGATCTGTGCGTCTTCGTGGACCCGAACGACGATTTCTACGAACTCGATGAACAGAACAACGTGGCATGCCAGCGAGTTCGGATCTCCGACGGGATATACCTCCGCAAGGGATGGAACCTCATCTCTCTGCCTTTCGAACCTCTCAACACGAGTATCTCTGACGTTTTCAAGGACATTGATGGAATGTATGACATGCTGAGACTCTACGACCCATCAGGTCTGACCGACCACTGGAAGACCTTCTACACCTTCAAGCCAGCAGCTTTCAGCGACCTGGGGCAGATAGACAGGACCCAAGGCATCTGGATCCACCTGCTCAATGCCACCGTCCTCAAAGCCAGCGGGACATACTTCAGGTCGACTCAGATAGATTTGCTGGCCGGTTGGAATTTGATAGGCTACCCGAGCCTCAACGATATGGGCATTGCGGATGTCTTCGCGGGGCTTCCACTTCTCGGGATAGAGGCGTTCGCCGAAGGGGCCGATCCATATCTCCTGAAGTCTATAGACACCGGCGGCTATATGGCACCCGGAAAAGGCTACTGGGTCAATGTGGCGGCCGATTGCACTTTGACCGTGAACGGTTGATCAGACCTGCCTCATGTGAACTTCGACGATCGAGTTCTCTTCTATGTCCTGCACAGTTATCCCATAGTAGTCCTGTCGGATCGAGATCATATCTATTCTGGCCCCTCTGCTTGGCAGCCTGAACTCCCTCACGACCACCGTCACATTCTCCCACCTCCACTCCCGAGAAGGCGGGTTGTACTGCGAACTAGCCAAAAAAGCTGCGGGAGTCGTGGTCACAAACATTGCTCCCATACTAACCGCGATAAAAATTATCACGGCTGATTCTGTCACGTCACAATTTAATATGCATATTATTATACACCAGACTATATAATAGCCTTGTGGTGCAACGTTCACTGTCAAGAATCATGGTTGAATGTGTCCTTTGATTCTCATATTGACATGGGAACGACCAGGAGATTGTTTTTTCTGAGTGCTTGTATCGGTATTGAGAATCCTGTATGTTCTCTCAGTTGGAGCCAGAGCCTCCAAACCACCAACCTCAGGATACTTCTCAGATAACCTACAGCAAAACACTTAATACATCGACCGACAATGTATGAATAGGATTGGACAAGAAAAGTTGCCTGGACGGTTTTCCAGACTCCCACACGGACATGATAATCCAGAGGTCAAGTTGATGCGATACACGGTAGGACGCTTCATCTGCAATAGGGACCATACTTCTGCCCGAGAGGAGGTGACCCCATGAAGGTGGACTCAATCGTTGTACTGGGCGCCGCAGCGGCCCTTCTCTTCCTGGGACTAGTTGGATTCATGATCACGGACACCGAGACGGAGAAAGAACTCATTCCAGGTGGAGACGAGAACAACCCCCAGGATTACGTGGAGGTCAAGTCCGAGATCCGGCCGTTCATGGAGGTGGGCACATCCTCGATCGTGTTTGGATTGATCATCTTCCTGATTTTCCTCCTGGTCGCTACCGTCAGCAGACTCCGCAGATAGGCCAGCCTGGTTTTTTCGTACAAGTGTGGAACATCACATCATTCCCAGAATGATAACGACCACAAAAACCATTTAATCAGAGATATTCTGGTATCCAAGCCAACGCGAGAGTTTATGGAACGGAGATAGAGACTGGTGCGCTCATGTTCAAAAGGATACTGGTACTAGCTGACAATTACCAGCTCACGGACTTCCTTCTGAGGTACATCCCGGAGGTCTTCCCCCATTCTGAGTACCATATTCTGAGCGTGGCCGATCTCAGTTTCGACTTCTTGTCCATGACCGACTACATCAAGGAGACACTGGAGGAGAGCGCCATCGAGGCCATGCTCCACTGCGCCACCGTCCTCGAGGAATCCGGGATAACTCCCAAGAAGACGATACTCGGAGGGAACTTCCAGGCGGTCGTGGAGAAATACGTGAGGGAGAATGGGATAGGACTGGTGGCCACCGAGCTCTACATCGATGAGGAGGAGAAGAAGTCCCAGTTCAGCCACCACATAGAAGGTCTCTTCAAGTCGGTCCCGGTGCCCATCTTCGCCATGGACAGGCCCGTGGATCTCCGGAAGCCGAGATCGTTGTCCATTCTACACACCGGGACCCAGCATTCCGATATTGCCTTGAGACTGGGTCTCAGATTGGCTAAGTTCCTTGAGATTCCCAGCACTGTGATGTTCTGCGGGGGGTTGCAGAAGAAGGCCATGTACCCTCGCATCGAATCCGCCGGTCAGGAGGTCGGCGTCACCATGCACATCGATACCAGCGAATATGATTCGGTGCAGGACTTAGTCAAAATGGCCGGCGCCCATGACCTCTTCGTGACAAGCCGCGGAGGGCGGAGCTGGGGCGACAGGGTCGCCATGATGTTCAAGAGACTGCCCTTGTCAAGGATGGAGATCGAGACCATCCAGTACGTTCCCGTCCCAATGCTCTTAGTAGGGGAGACGATGGGGGTGAGCTATGGCTAGTCCTGAGCAGATCATAGTTTCGGTCATCTTCGTATTCAATTTCGTCCTCATTGCCACCGAGAAGCTTCAAAGACGACCTCTGCTCTCTTCGGCGCATCGCTCATGGTGATCGCCACGCTTCTCTTGGTGATTTCCGTAGGCCTTCAGATGATACTCTGATGGATTCGCTGGACATGTTTCCAGAGAAGGTTCTGATTCTTACACATCTCGAATAGAATAACGTAATTCCTGCATGGTTCTGAGATAAACTTAGAAAAGCATCTGGGGAAAAAGGTTGAGGGGGAGAGGTACTTCTTTCCATTGAGCCAGAAGCCCGAGGGATCTCAAGCTTCGGAAGTCGGCTCCGTAGTTGCCTCTTCCCTTTGTCATGCCACGTTTCCCGGTCTAGAACTGACCGTTCGTGGGTGGCAACGGCTGTGTCGGTACCGGTGCGACGACATCCCGAATCTGGATGTATGCCAGTGCCCCACCGACCATCAGTAGGATGGCACCAACCAGCGTCAAGTACATGCCGTAGTCCATGCTGACCGTCACTACTCCGGTATAGGCGGCGAACCCTGCAATGACTGATGTCATGGCTATGGCCAGGACCACGAAGATCATGACCAGAATACCCATTATCAGACCTGCTATCGCGAAACCCTTTTTTGGGATCGCAACGAACACCAGTCCGAGTATGCCCAGAATCATGGCCGGGACGCCGAATATGAACACTCCCAGTCCAGATGCTGTTATCGAACTGACCGAATCGCTGATGGTCACCCATGGCAACAGAGTTCCCACCAATGCGAGTATTCCACCTACCATGCCTATTGGCCTTCCGTAGTTCATTCACAAACCTCTTCGTCCAAACCTTTGAAACGGAGATTTCGACATCGCAGCATATAAAAGACATTCCCCTCCCAGTATCAACGAATGAATTAACACCCAGCGTATGACTGGCTAGGGTGCCACCGAGGGCAAGAACGGAGAATTCCGTTCATTCCAGAACGTGAATCTTCCTTTCCCGGCACATTTCCTTTAGGATCTCGGGCCAGACGGTCACGCTGACCTCTCCCAGATGGGCCTTCTTCAACAGAAGCATGTAGGTTCTGGACTGCCCTATTCCGCCGCCTATGCTCAAAGGTATCTCGCCGTTCATTATCGCCTGGTGGTAGGGCAATTCGAGGAAATCCAATTGATTGGATATCTCCAGCTGCATCTTCAGTGTCTCAGGATTGACGCGCACGCCCATTGAGGTGAGCTCATGCCTGCGGTTGGTGACCGGATTCCAGACAAGGATATCGCCGTTCAGTCCGTGCATGGGTCTTCCATCCGCTGAAACGGTCTCCGCGACCCAGTCGTCGTAGTCCGCGGCCCTCATCTCGTGCGGATAGCCGTCCTTGAGGGTCCAGCCGATACCTATGATGAAAACTGCTGGATACTCTTGCAGTACCGCGGTCTCCCTCTGCTTCCTGGGCAGGTCTGGGTACATGTCGAGGATATCCTCTGCATGCAGGAAGGTGAGCTTGTCAGGCATGCTGGGGTACTTGTCCGTCTTCAACTGCGGGAAGAGCTCTTGCACATGATTCTCGGCCCCTTTGAGCACCTTCCAGATCTTCTCGACCACGTCCATCAGGAGATTCAGGTTTCGCTGCTCTCCGGTGATGACCATTTCCCAGTCCCACTGATCGACGTAGGCGCTGTGGTCGTGGTCCAGGAAGTAGTCCTTGCGAACCGCTCGCATGTCGGTGTAGAGTCCCTCACCCACGTTCATGCCGAACTGCTTAAGGGCCATCCGCTTCCATTTGGTGGCCGCCTGGACGATCTCCGCATCTATCGGGTTCTTCCCGTTGTCGTTGGATATGTGGAAGCCGATGGGTGTTCGGGAACCATCACGGTCCAGATAGTCATTGATCCCACTCTTCACGTCCACTATCAGTGGCACTTCCACTCGGATGAGATTGAGCTCTTTCGACAGGCCTTCTTCTATGTACGTCTTTGCCGCTGAGATCGCGATCTGCGTTTCCTTGGGCGTAAGCAAGGAAGTGTAGTCGTTCGGCAGTATCTTCTCCAGGTCTTCGTAGTTGCCGATCCCGGGACCAGCTAGGTCTGCTTTCTTGTCTTCCATCGTTCTCACCTTTTTATCGTTTGTGATTTCTGTCTTGAATAGGAGTTTGAGTGAAGGTTCCCTGGATAGAAAAAGGTTTTGTCAAGTGCAGGTCCAGCATCTCCAGGAATCTCGGAAGTATTATTATGGCGTGATGTCATCTGCCCAACGTTGTTATGAGGTGGAATAATAATGTATGAAGAAGAGAGTACAACTAGTGAGCCAGGTAGTGCACCCCCTGAGGCACAGCCAGCACCGACGTATGCACCGGCACCAGCAGAAAGTGCACCTCCGGCGGCACCGAGCCACGGACGGGCAAATGCGGCCTTGGTCGCGGCGGTGATCGCGCTGGTCATAGCACTCATCGGGGTGGTAATGTTCCCTGGACCGATTGGACCCGAGGGTTCGGAAGGCCCTCAAGGAACAGCCGGACAGGACGGAGATGATGGAGACGATGGTCAAGATGGAGATACTGGGTCCCAGGGTCTGCAAGGCCTTCCAGGCGCTGACGGCGCAGATGGTTTGGTCGGAATAGCCTGTTGGGACCTTAACGGAAACGGTACCGGAGACCTCCCCGCCGAGGACATAAATGGCGACCTCGTCGTAGATGTGAATGATTGCACCGGACAGGATGGCATCGACGGTCTCGACGGTCTCGACGGCATTGACGGTATCGACGGGACTAATGGAACCAATGGATTCAGCTGCTGGGATCTTAACCAGAACGGGATTCCTGATCTGGCCACCGAGGACATCAATAGTGATTTGGTAGTGGATGTGAACGATTGCACAGGACCTATGGGACCTCCGGGACCAGGTACGATTATGGCATGGAACGCGACAGATGTCGGTGTTGCGATTGGCCCTTGCACCGAGCTTGTTGGCCTTGGCATAACAATCACCGTGCCGTCCGATGGTTTCATCGTCATCCAGTCAAATCTCGCCCTCATGATAGATCACACATCGAATAATCGGGACATCATGCTCTTCAAGATATCCCCCGTCCAAGGGGACTGTTCTAGCGATATGTTCACTGGCGTTGAAATCGTAGCGAACCAACAACCTTCGGACCTGTATTGGCCGACCACGACCACTCAGAGGATTGAACCTGTGACGGCCGGAACATACACGTTCTACGTAACCGCTTGGATGACCGCTGGTGCAAGCGCAGGTGACGGCTTTTACTCTGGAAGTACCGTGGCTGTGTTCTATCCGTCCTGATCGTTGTGTTCGTCATATCAGAGATTCGTCTGAGCGAAATCTGGAAACGATGCAACTGAGCGTGAGCTCTACATCACCCAGCAAGATGACTTACTCATTCTCCTTGCTCTTGGAACGCACAAAAGAGTTCAGGTCCTTGAAATACAGCCCTGTTCGAATGCACCACCTGACATAGGTCGATAACGATAAGTCTGTGTTGAGCCTTTGGTCTCCTCTCTCACCTGTTCAAGTAGCTCTAGATCGATACTTATCTTGAGTGTCTTCGTGTACTTCCATCCGGTTGCCATGTGGTGACCTCCGACGTTCAATGGTGATCGTCAGAAGGTAAAAAAGGTTCTTTGCATCAATCTGGAGAGATGAAGAGGTGCCAGGTCACCGCCGTAAGCCCCCTTCTGTTTTAGCGGCATTTGACTAAGCGTCCTACCATGTTTGGACTTGCTCCGATGGGGAGTCGCCGTCTCACCAAATCCCGCAACAACGTCCTCGGCAACCGATTCATCCTCGTTGCGGACTGTGTCGTTTCTGCGCCCTTGCCGACCCTCTCGAGCCACCGACTTGCGTCGATCCACACTTGAAGTGGAGGGGGGACTTTCCTCAGCGCTAAGCACCGTCAGCCGCCCACGGTCTCCTGGCATTCAGAAGATAGATTTAGCTAGGGTAAATAGTTTTGGATGCCAGAGAACCAGTCATCTACTGATCGATGCCAATGATCCGCGCTATCTTCTGCTGATTCTCCGGATTAGCTTCAAAATACTTCCTGGACGGTTCCAGAATCTCGGTCAGCTCCCTCGCAGTCGCAGTTTTCAGGTCCGCCGGGTGGAGCTCACCTCGAGAATAGGCATCGGTCAATTCACGGAAGCTACCATAGACCACGTCTCCCCCGAACTTCTCCGGCCTCTCCACTTTGAGCTCATCTCTTTTCCTAAAGACTATTATCCTCACAGTTTCCAGCACTGGATTGCCATGAACCTCTTTCTCTGGACAGTACGCCTTGTTGATCTTCTTCTCTATGTCTTCTGGTATGTCATGCAGGAACACGCAGGTCTCGGGCATGGACTTGCTCATCTTGATGTCAGCGGCGTCCATCCGTCCACCTCCTTGCAGGCTCGATAACAACGGAGTATGAATCGCAACTATCTTCTTCCACCCCAGCTTGGTAGATATGTCCCTGTAAAGCATGTGCGCATGGCGTTGGTCCATACCTCCATAAGCAACATCCAGGTCCATGTGCGCGATATCCGTGACCTGCATCGCGGGGTAGATCATCTTTGAAGCGTCCAGGTCAGCCTCCTCTTCGGTCCTCCCCATGATGGACATCGCTCTCTTTATCCGTGCCACGGTGGACGCCTTGGAAGCCTTCAACACCTTCTCCCAGTAGGACTTGTCATTCACCAGATCGCTGGCGAAAACGAACTCGACCTTCGATTCGTCCACACCTAAGGACACCAACGCATCCTTGACGTAGTTCCCGCAGATGTAGATGTTCTCCAGATTACCCTCCAGCTTGTCATTGATGAAGGCATGCCAGTCAGCAAGAAGAACCATCACGTTGAATCCGACATTGGTGAAATCCTTTAACTTCTCGGAGATGGGGATACCCTGACCTATGTGCATCAGACCGGACGGTTCCAGACCGATGTACCCTCGCGGACTGTCATTCGTCTCCAAGAGACTTCTCAACTCATCGTTTGTCACAAT
>JAZGCT010000184.1:0-8914 GCA_036477085.1 Thermoplasmata archaeon
CGGCGCTTTGTCTTCCACTTCTGCTGTCACTACATCACCTCATCATGCCTACAACGATTATGTTGATAAGCTTTTCATAAGGGAGGTGCAAAAGGTTTAAACTACTCGAGGAAATGGTCAGGGAGAGCTGTTGGCCTTGGACATAATACTGGTCTACATACTGCTGAGTACTCTGATCATCAGCCTTATCGCCTTCAACGGGGCGTTCACCCTTTCCTCCAACGACGCGCTCCTCAGAAAGATACTCCTGGTACTGGTCAGTCTGTCGGCAGGGACCATGATCGGCGGCGCCTTCATCCACCTGCTCCCCGAGGCTGCGGAGGTGTCCGGCCCTGACATAATCGCCTTTGCTCTGGTCGGCTTCCTGCTCTTCTTCGTGATAGAGAAGGTCCTCATGTGGCACCATTGTCACGACGGGAAGTGCGACGAGCACACCTTCAGCTACATGAACCTCATAGGGGACGGTGTACACAGCGTCATTGACGGCCTGATAATTGCAGCCAGCTTCGTGGTTTCCGTACCGCTGGGATTTGCGACCACTGTGGCCATCGCATCACATGAGATACCTCAGGAGATTGCCGACTTCGGTGTCCTGGTGTATGCCGGGTTCACCAAGAAGAAGGCGCTTGTCCTGAACTTCGTTGTTGCTCTGGCAACGGTCGTCGGAGGAGTTGTCGGCTATTTCATAGCCAGTCAGGCCACTGACATTGCCAACGCTCTCCTGCCATTTGCTGCTGGAGGGTTCATCTACATAGCCGCGACCGACCTCCTGCCCGAGATCAAGAAGGAGACCGCCCTTAGGAAATCTGTTACGACCATGACGGTTTTCGTTCTGGGTATAGCCCTGATGTACCTGACCAAGATCGTCTTCGCTGGATGACACTCATAATCAGAACGGACTGGTCATCCTCCTTCTTCTGATATCCCCACTCGAAGAACTCAATCCTTCACTTCGACCAGTATGGTCCCGCACTGATTGCATTCTTCCATGTGGCAGGATATGGGCTCTCCGCAAGATCCACAGCGCCACCTCATATCCTCTTCCTCCAACCATCTCTCGGTGTCGCCGGTTCTAATTCTCTCCATATTGCCCTGCAGGTTTATGCCTAGCTTCATGTAACCATCGCTCAAATCCGAGAACTTCCCGCATTCGTCCAATTCCCCACACTCGTAGCAGAACTCCAGACCCTTCTTTCTCAGGCAGTTAACGATCTTGCACTCGTTCCCCCAGCAGTCTGGCGTCAGCGCCTGGCACCCTTCACACCTCACAAGTTCTGGAGCACAATCAAAGGATTCGGCCACCTTCTCCAAGTAAGCCCCGTTGTCCTTGTAAGCACGATAGATCCCACAAGTACGGCAAAACAACCCGCATCGTCCCACCAATGAGAGGTCAGCCATGGTGTCCTCAGACTTTTAATGCTGTTTTCGTTAAAAACATGTCGAGTTTTCATGTCGTTGCCCTACACATCAATGGCAGGGATTCATAGAATCCTCTAGTCCACAAAAAAGGAATATTGCGGGGGTTTCCCCCGCTTTGTGGTCTGCCTTATGGTCAGTACTCAGGTACCGGAGGGTCCTTCATCACTAACACGTGGCCGCCAGGATCTGCGTGGCCGTTGTTGTTGATATGGTCCAATGTCTCCTGGAACGGCTGGAAGTCATGCTCCAACCCGTCGTTCAGCAAGGCGATCGCCGCGTCGTATATCTGCTGCACTGTCTGGCCGCTGAACGGATCACCATCGTAGATGTAGATCGCACCGCCCATGTCGACGAACTTCAGCAGGTTCATGTGCAACGCCAGCAGCTGTGCTCTAAACAGGCTTCTGCAGTCGCCCGAGCATGAAGCTGGATAATCTCCGGCTCCTTCAAAGACGAACTTGGCGTCGTACACGTTGTCAACCAGATAGTCTCCATCCGGCATCTCAACGTCGACTTCCATCGGGTTGTCGCCCAACAGGTCGTACGCAGGGTCCTTCGGTGGTGAATCAAGTCCAGTATGGGTCTTCCAGTAGCCCCATGTGAGGCCACCCATGAACTCGACCACGTTGCCGAAGTCAGCGTCGATATAAGAACCTGACTGCAATGGTGCAAACACCCAATCTCCGTCTGGATAGGTCTGCGCCCACGACCAGAACTCGCCTGG
This sequence comes from Thermoplasmata archaeon, assembly GCA_036477085.1. Taxonomy (GTDB): domain Archaea; phylum Thermoplasmatota; class Thermoplasmata; order RBG-16-68-12; family SOIM01; genus JAGLME01. The sequence continues at coordinate 2,144 of JAZGCT010000184.1, forward strand.
ATCATTTGGCATGACCTCGCTGACGGTGTAGTCGCCCGGTCCCAGGTCCTCGAAGCAGTATTCTCCGTTAGAATCTGTCGTCGCGGTTGCGAACAATGAACCGTCCTTGTAGAGCTCGATCTTGAAGCCCTCTATGATGTCCTCGCCCGCGTCCTGCACTCCGTCTTTGTCGAAGTCATACCACTTCGTGCCGCAAATCTGGCCAAGCTCGTAGTTGAAGAAGTCGAACGTCTGGGAATCACCGCTCACTCCGGTGAACGTGAACTCGGTATCGCTCGTTGCGACCCATCCGTCCCTGGCCTCCTCAACAACTTTGTACTCTCCGCCCGCACAGATGCTGAAGGAGTAGTAGCCCATCGAATCTGTGGTCGTTGAAGCAACCTCTTCCCAGCCACCGGCGCCCATCTTGTAGAGGGTAATTGTCCAACCCTCGATCCCGGCATCACCAGCATCCCAGGCACCGTTGCCGTTCATGTCCTCGTACTTGTAGCCGTCGACCGTGAAGCACTCGAAGTTCAGGAAGTCGAACGGTCCTTGATCGGTTCCGCTCACTGCCGTGAACGTGAAGCTCGTTGGTCCAGTGGGCTCCCAGCCCTCTGGGTCATCTTCCACTACCTTGAATTGTCCGCCCTCGCAGACATCGAAGGAGTAGAATCCGTTCGCATCGGTGGTTGTTGTGGTGAATTCGGTCCAGGTGAAGCCGTCCAAAGACTGGTAAAGGGTTATCCCCCAACCGGCGATTCCTGGCTCATTGGTGTCAAGAAGTCCGTTGCCGTTTAGGTCGTTGTACTTGTGCCCGTTGACCTCGAAGCACTCGAAGTTCCCAAATGAAACCGAGTAGCTCAAAGACTCTTTGCCGTCAACTTCTATCATCACACTCTGCGTCGGCGTCACTGGAGCTCCGTTTACGATTGTGGCTGTTACCGCCCAATCGGTTCGCATCTCCTCCTCGATGGTGTAGAACCCATCCAAGGAAACGTCGACTACTATGCACCCATCATTCCCGGTGTAGAGTGTGTTGGTGATCGGTATCGGGTCTGTTACAGTAAACGTCCAACCCGGAATCCCTGGCTCATCAGCGTCCCAAAGTCCGTTCCCGTTCAGGTCTTCGAACTTGCACAACTTGAGCTCGGGCGTTGGCTTGACCTTGCCCTTCTTCACCTTGAAGTTGTCCGTCTTCGAGTCGGCCGGAATGAAACCGTGGAAATATCCCGGCTTGTATCCGTTGTCCACCTTGGTCGGATCTCCGTCAAAGTGCTCTATGGGCGTGGCCCATGCCTTGTACACCCCGCCTCTATTTGGCGTGTTCTTGTAAGGCATCAATTGGATGGTTAATGCATCATGATCAACATCCCAACCGGTATCGTGCCTACCATATTGCCATCCATCCTTAGTACACGGCGCATCCTTGCCCTTGTGCTTGTAGGTCCGTCCTATCGAGACGAGCTCCACAATCACGTCGTCCTCTACTCTAAACTCCCTGCAGTACACTGGATCCTGGGACAGAAGGAACTTCCCGGACGGGTCGGTTACCTGGAAGTAGTAGTTCCCGTCCGGCAGGCCCGCGGCGTGTTGTGGCGCGTTGGGTCCCGGTCCGCCGTCCAAATAGACGTCTCGTTTGTCTGCGTAGTGGTTAGCGTTCACTATCGTTCCGTCTTCCAGCGTTGTGAAGATCGCTCCAGGTAGCGGAGGTCCTGCCGCGACACCTTGGAGGAACAATGAAGAAACCGCTAGTACCATAGCTAATCCTATCAGATAGCTCTTTCTCACTCTTCCCCACCTCCTATAGTGGTTGGCTACGTGTACGTATTATGGGTATAAGAAACTTACTGGATGTTGGATTAGTGTGCGTCGATTCACATTTCTGCTTACACAATAATTAATCGGATTCTTTGCTTGCACAGAATCTGTCAGGATGCGACGAATTAGGTTCCGATTGATTTGTAAGACAACGGTATCTCCTCATCACCTTCTACGAACCCCTCGGTCGCCTCATCTATGTCCATCATCATCTCCGGTCTTCCCTCAAAAAGGCCTCCACCCACATCCGCACCATCGCCTTTGATGATTGAGTACAGCGGTATCTCCAGGTCGGCCAGCAACGACCTCATCTGCACAATTGAACACTTGAGCCATCTCTCTCCGGATTGGCCACACACTCCTATCAACATCGCCCTCTTCCCTTCTGAGAATCTACTCCCACTCTGCAAGTTCCTCTCATAGTCCCATATGACCTTTGACCTACCGGTCCGGTCGATGAAGATCTTCATCTGGGCGGTGACCCCTGAGTAGTATGTGGGTGATGCAAGTACCAACCCGTCGCTCGATTCCACCTTGTTCCAGAGCTCTCGCATGTCATCATCCTGAACGCATTCTCCATCGTCCTCGCACGAACCACAGTTCCTGCACGGTCGAATATCCAATCTGTTCAGCTTCACGATCTCCGTTTCTATGTCCCTCTTCCCCAGAATCTCATCAATCCTCTCAACTATTCTGGCGGTGTTTCCTTTGGACCTCGGGCTGCCGACCAAGATGATGACCTTGTTCATCATCTCTGAGAATCCCCATGCAATATTAATTGGTTTTCAATTGCTGTCGTCCGCCCCTTCCTCAAAACCCTTGGAACAAATCTCCTCACACATCTTACAGTCTCCGGAGCACGGCTCCACGTGAACGTTCACTTCGTAATCTGGCAATCGGTTGGATATCCGGGACCTAATGTCATGGACAAGTTTGTGCGCATCCTCAACCGTCGTATGCTTGGCGATGAGAATGTGCATCTCAATCTTTCCGCCCTTGGCAGAACGGATGACCTCGATGTTGTGGGAGGATAGTATCTCTTCGTATTGCTTGATGACATTCCCCACCACCTCCTCCACCCGTTTCACTCTTTCCATGTCTTCTCTGGAATCAACATGCACCGTTGGCTCGGCGTCGATCCCATCTCTGATCCTTGCTTCCAGGTCTGACGCAATCTTGTGCGCTTCCCCTGCCGAGATGGACTCATCTACGGTTATGTGCATGGAGATGGCCTTGTAGCTTCCGTAATCATGCACCAGAATGTCGTGAGCATCCTCAACACCCTCGACCGATGATGCCGCCACCTTCACTGTCTTGAGTGTTTCTTCCGAAGGTGCGCGTCCCAGCAACTCGTTCCCAGACTCCTTGATGAGCATGATCCCGGTGTACATCACGACGACCGCGACGACTATCCCCATTATTGGGTCAATTATCCTGAAATGTGCATTGATGCTCGACACGTAGATCCCGACAGCGATCACCAGTGAGATCAATGCGTCAGATCTATGGTTCCAGGCATCTGCTCTCAACGCTCTGCTGTCTATCTTATCCGCGATTGTGAAAGCGAACCTGGCCATTGCCTCCTTGACAACCGCGAAGAACAGGATCAGAACGGCAACCGTAAGACTTCCCTGGATTCTCGGTTCCCAGAGGCCTTGGGCGGAGGCAACCAGAACGGCCACGCCCATCGCGACTACCAAGGATGCCACCACTATCGACAGGATGCCTTCTGCTCGCGCATGGCCGTAAGGATGCTCCAAATCAGCTTTCTTCTTGGCGAGCCTGAAGCCGAAGATGATCACTATCGAGATACCAAGGTCCGTAAGATGGTTCATCGAGTCCCCGAACAAGGCGATGCTGGAGATGATTAGTCCAAGGACCAGTTTCGACACCAAGAGAGATGAGTTACCCACGATACCTACCGCGGATTCCAGATATCCATATTTGGCCCTTACATCTGGGTCAGATGGGTCACCGTAGTCTGGAATGAGGGACACATTCCCTTTGAACCATAAATCTGGATATAAGGCTTGTGCTGGCACTGTAGCAAGTGGACCGATTCCCCACAAAGAACGATATATCTCGAACCGAATCCTCCTCCATGCGGAAAGAGACCGAAAGACTGGAGGACCGTGTCAGGAAGAATGCGAGTCCCGATGACGCTTCTCACGCAAAGAAGTACATAAAGACGAATTTGGAGGTCCTTGGTGTAAGAATGCCCATACTGGATTCGATCGCAAAGGAGTTCTTTGGCCTGCACAAGAAGGACGAGGACCTCAGCGAAGTCCACCGGACCGTGGACGAACTTTGGGCCGTCCCGATATACGATGTGAAGACACTGGCCATATCCATATTGAGGAGGTTTCGCAGGAAGTTGGACCTGACCACATTCGATCTGGTCAAGGTGTGGTGGGACGATATCGACAACTGGGCGCACTGCGACGGCATGTCCGTGTACGTTCTAGGCTCGATACTGCTGAAGGACGAGTCGGTGATCTCGGAGATAATGACGTGGACCAAATCCGATAACTTCTGGAGGAGGAGAGCAGCTCTGACCTCGACCATGCTCGGCAACCGCGCTGGGAAGGGCGACCCATTCTGGACACTGACCATGTTGAACGACGTTCTAGACGACGACGAGTACTATGTGAAGAAGGTGTTCGGATGGGTGCTGAGGGAGATGGGCAAGGGATACCCAGATTTCGTGTTCGAGTACATGATGTACAACAAGTCCAAGTTCAACAAGACCGACGTGAAGGAGGCAGTGAGGTATCTTCCTGAAGAGAAGGCAAAGACGGTTGATGAGACCGATTTCTCGTTATGAACGCCCCGATTTGACAAAGCCTTTTATCTCCGAATGCCGTGTACATCTTGAGATCGGGAAGGATCGTTTTCAATCCTTCCTTTCTTATCCAATGGGGGCGGAATCTACATGATTGAGAGATTATCCAGATCCGTTGACAAGGCTACTGACATTGGTGCCGACTTCTCGGACGCGAGGTTCGAGGACAGGAAGATATCCACCATTCTAGTTGTGAACGACCATCTGCGCAGTTTCCAGGATATGTCCAAGAAGGGTGTGTGCATCAGGGCACTCGTGGGCGGGTCATGGGGGCAGAGCTCGACGTCGAGATTGAATCCAGATTCCCTGCTAGAGGTCGCCGAGAAGGCGGTGAAGATGGCCAAGCACAACGCTGGGAAGACCAAGAAGGAAGTCTCCCTGGAATCTATGGCGACGATCAAGAAGAGCATCGAGGCACATGTCAAGAAGGACCCCGAGGATGTGGACGCTGACACCAAACTCGAGTTCACCATGGACCTCTCCAAGGCCCAGAAGGTGGACGATAGGGTCGTCAATACCAACTCCCGGTATGGGGAGAAGATATACAAGTTCGGTCTCGTGAACTCTCTAGGCAGCGAACTGGAATGGAGCGAGATAAGGACACTGGCAGTGGCGCATGCAATCGCCGCCGAGGGGGAAAAGAGGGAGTTCTCATATGACGTGGAGGACGGATCCAGAGGATATGAGCTAATAGATGAGATCGACCCGAATGCCATGGGACAGAGGGTCGGTTCCGAGGCAGTGGAGCTTCTGGGTGCTCGGCGGCCACCCAATGGCATGATGACCGTAATCGCTGATCCAGACATCTCAGGTATGCTCGCTCATGAGGTCATGGGACATGCTTCCGAAGCGGACGAAGTCGTCAAGAACAGGTCCTTCCTTACAGCAATGGTGGGCAAGAGGGTGGCGATGGACAACATCTCCATGGTCGACGACGGAACCTATCCAGGTGCCAATGGAACCATACCTTTCGACAGCGAGGGTTCGCCATCCGCCAACACCTTGATAATCGAGAACGGGATCTACCGGGGCTTCATGCAGAGCCTGGAAACGGCAAATGAGATGGGCGTTCCCCCGACCGGCAACGGCAGGGCCGAGGATTACTCTAGACGCATCTACGTAAGGATGACCAACACATATTTCGAAAAGGGCTCGGACAGCCTGGACGAGATGATCGAAGAGACAAAGGAAGGCATCCTCACAGCCAAAGCGATGAGGGGAATGGAGGATCCGGTCGGTGGCGGTTTCGAGGCAGTGGCGCTCAAGGGTTATTTAATCAAGAACGGCGAGGTCACCGATCCCATTCCATCCTTCACTCTGACCGGAAGTGCGCTTGACATACTCAACACGGTGGACCTGGTCAGCAAGGAGTTCAAGCTCAGCGGGGGCATGTGCGGCAAGGGCGACGAGGACTGGGTGAACGTATCCTCGGGAGGTCCGTACATACGGGCCAAGATTGTAGTTGGAGGTGCATAGATGACCGACCTGGGGTCCATCAATGATAGAGTGATATCCAAAGCATCGAAGGAAGGAGTCTCCGATGTTGAATGCTTCTCTCTAAAATGGCGTTCCAGATCCGCCTACATCGAAGATTCTCGTCCGAAAATCGCGTTGGACGACGAGGAATCAGGTATCGGGGTGAATGTGGCCATAGGGAAGAAGGTCGGCTTCGCCTCCGCGACCATTGAGCGGGAAGAGGATGCTCTGTCCGCCCTTGAGTCAGCCATCAGGATAGCTAAGCTTTCCCCGGACGATCCTCACTTCACATCCTTCCCGTCGGCCAAGAAGGTCACACGGACGGTCGAAGGCGTTTACGACAAAGCCATCCTGGACGCCACTTCCGAAGAGCTGATGGACAAGGCAATGATCGTGGTCGATTCTGCTATGGACTCCGAAGGAATGGAGGTCCCCAAGGGCCATATCAGGGCCCAGGAATACGAGTTCAGGATATCTAACTCCACCGGTCTGGAGAACGGGCACAAAGGAACACTTCTGTTCGCGTCCTTCTCGTCCAAGCTCACAGAGGCAGGCAAGAGCGGGGAGGGCATCGAGAAGGTCTACTCTACTCGTATAACCGGCATCGATTTCGAGGGAATAGGCAAGAAGATCTCGACCAGGGCGGTCAACAC
>JAZGCT010000185.1:0-3414 GCA_036477085.1 Thermoplasmata archaeon
GCTTAATAATCCTCTGTTCCCGCGGCAGACAATCGCCCATTTCCCACTTGGTGAAATTGATATATCCCCAACGCTTATCCTCTGAGAGTAACGACATCAAGGCCAGATTGAATCGGGGGTAGGACACTGAGAAGACGCGTCATCATCATGGGGGCGGCTGGACGGGACTTTCACAATTTCAACACGCTGTTCAGGGGCAATGAGCAGTATGAGGTCGTGGCGTTCACAGCTACACAAATACCCGGGATCGATGATAGACCGTATCCGCCCGAGCTTTCAGGCGAACTGTATCCGAATTGCATCCCGATCAGACCTGAGGAGGAGCTGGGGGCACTCATCGACCAATACAAGGTGGACGATGTGGTATTCTCGTACAGCGATGTGAGCTATCAGTACGTCATGCAGAGGGCGGCACTCGTCTCCGCACACGGCGCCAACTTCGTTCTCCCCGCCGCGGATGATACGACGATAGAATCCTCCAAGCCAGTGATATCCATTTGCGCGGTCAGGACGGGTTCCGGAAAGAGCCCCACGAGTCGCAAGATTGCGAAGATACTTCAGGACAAGGGCAGGAAGGTCGTTATCGTCAGGCATCCCATGCCTTATGGTGATCTTGCGAAGCAGATGGTCCAGAGGTTCGAGACGGTCGAGGACCTGGAGAAACATGACACCACCATTGAGGAACGGGAGGAATACGGACCCATAATCCGAAGTGGGATGGTCGTGTATGCTGGGGTCGACTATGAGAAGATACTCCGGCAGGCGGAGACAGAGGCCGACATAATCATCTGGGACGGTGGCAACAATGACTATCCCTTCTACAAATCAGACCTGCACATCGTGATCGCCGACCCCCTGAGGCCAGGCGACGAGCTCCTGTATTATCCCAGCGAAGTTAACATCAGGATGGCGGACATAGTCATCATCAACAAGGTGGACTCGGCAAAGCCAGGGGATGTCGAACTGGTGAGGCGGAACGTCAAGGCGACCAACCCGAATGCCCTCATCATGAAAGCCAAGCTCCGGGTGCTTCCCGACGATGGAGAACAGATCCGAGGCAAACGCGTTCTGGCGATCGAAGATGGACCAACCCTCACCCACGGCAACATGAAGTTCGGGGCGGCCATTGTAGCGGCCAAGGAATTCGGAGCGTCCGAGACCATCGATCCGACGCCCTTCGCCGTGGGCTCGATCAAGGCGACCCTTGAGAAGTACGGTCATGATGACCTTCTTCCGGCCATGGGATACGGTGACTTACAGATCAAAGAACTTGAAGAAACGATCAACTCCGCCGACTGCGACCTGGTCCTCAGTGCGACACCGGCGAACCTCTCACTGATATTGAACGTGAACAAACCCATCATACACGTCGCTTACGAACTGGAGGAGATGGGAAAACCCGACCTTGAAGAGGTGCTGAAGGACTTTTGAGATCCTTCAATGCAACCGGTGGTCTCATTTGAAAACCCTTTAATATCCGCCACATCATGATATTCGAGAAAGGGGGTACGAAATGAACTGTACGAATTGCGGTGCATTAGTGGCTGACGAAGCCAAATTCTGTCCTTCTTGTGGGAATACCATTGTGACCTATCCGCCATCCACCGTGGGTCAGCATCCGCCATCCTACGCAGGCTCACCTCAACCCGTTGTCGGGACCGGACCTGGCAACGAGAGATCCAAGCTCTACATCATTCCCTCGATCTTCAGCTTCTTGGGTGCTGTACTGTTGATCTTTGATGATTTCGGGGGGTGGTACTCGTCCACTGGAACCGGGTATGGGTACATCCGTGAATGGGGCTGGATAAACATCTGGGGCTTTGCAGCGGTGGTGATCATCCCATTGGTGATTGCTCTGTTCTATTGCACATTCATCTCACTTCAAGCGGTCCAATCTAAGGTGCCCATCGCAAAGAAATATGTGAGGAGGGGGTTCTTCGTGGCGTTGCTCGTGTTTGTGGTGGTCACGGTCGGCGGCTTCGCTCTCATCGCAGCAACCTGGGAGGCATCCGAGAATTGGCTCGATCTGGGCTTCTATGGCGGTTTCATCGGCAGCCTGGTCACGGCCATCTTCTTCGGGGTCGAATTGAGGAAACTGGATCAACCGTCGGACCAAGCACCTGCCGTTTCAGCGTATTCACAGCCTCCTCCGCAGACGTATCAAACCTATCCGCAGACCCAGACACAGGTTCCTCCACAATACCAACGGCCGCCTCAGTACCAACCTCCTCCTGCCGCACCTCCTCCGCAATATGTTGCTCAAGCTCCTCAGTGCCCAAATTGTAACGCCCCAATCCAGCAGGGAGCCAAGTTCTGTCCCAGTTGCGGTTCGCAAATCAACTAGGCTCCGTTGAACGTATGAGATGAGCGATTCTCGCAATATCAGGTTTAAATAGTAGCATCTGGTTGAAAGAAATCCATTCCCAACCGGAAGCAATCTGGAGGGTGAATATTTGTCCAAGCAAAAGAGGATCGTCGCGGCCATAGGCGGTAATGCATTATACCCTCCCAACAAGCCTTCATTTGAGGTTCAGAAGGATCTCATAATCAAGACCTGCAGGAAGCTGGCTGATATTATCGAAGAGGGACACCGGATCATCATAACACACGGCAATGGACCGCAAGTGGGCAACATCCTCGAGCAGAACGAGAGGGCCCGGAAGGTCGTCCCGTCCATGCCGCTGGATGTCTGCGTCGCAGAAACACAGGCCCAGATCGGCTACTTGATGCAGCAGAGCCTTCAGAACGCGTTCCACAAGCGGGGGATGAAGCGGAGGGTCACTCCGGTCGTCACCCAGGTGCTGGTCGATTCGAAGGACAAAGCGTTCAAGAACCCCACCAAACCAATAGGGCCTTATTACAGTAAGAGCAGGGCCGATCAGCTGATGAAGAAACGGAATTGGAAGATGAGGTACGACCGGAGGGGCGGCTACAGAAGACTTGTACCCTCTCCCAAGCCCTTGAAGATAGTGACGATGTCCTCGATCAAGAAGCTGGTCTCCCAGAGGGGGAGCATTGTCATCGTTGCTGGCGGTGGTGGCATCCCTGTGATTGAGAAGCGGGGCAAGCTCATGGGTGTGGAAGCTGTCATCGACAAGGACCTCACCTCTGGGCTGCTCGCCGATGAACTGGACGCACAGATGCTGTTGACGATCACAGATGTGAGGCGCGTCTCGCTGAACTTCGGCAAGAAGAACCAGAAGGATCTGTCCAAGATGACGGTCGACGAGGCACGCGAACACATGAAGGACGGTCATTTCCCGGCGGGCACCATGGGTCCAAAGGTCCAGGCGGCCGTGGACTTCATCAAGAACGAGGACCGTCAAGCCATCATCACCTCCCTGGGGCACCTGAAGAGAGCATTGGACGGGAGGGACGGGACCTGGATAGTGTTCGAATAGCCTACTTCCACTG
>JAZGCT010000186.1:0-2324 GCA_036477085.1 Thermoplasmata archaeon
CTTGGATTCACCTGGGGCGAAATCATCCTGCAGGACGACGTCGATCTCCCTTAGATAGCCCGACGGATAATAGGTCGCAGTGCTGGCCAGAGCACCGGAGAGCACTTCGGCACCGCTGGTGGCGTTCCTGACGATGATCTGGGACGTGCCCCACAGCTGGAAGTCTCTGAGGATGAGCTTGTACCAAACGATCTCATTCGGTCTTGAGTACGATGATGGATTGGTGACCTGAATTGGCACAACGGCATTGGGTTCAGGATAGATTATTCCGGTCGGGTCCTCCTCCAAATCCGTGATCATCAGGGGTTCCGCGGAAGGCGGGTCGCTAGTCCCCATCAACGGAATTGCACCTAACACGATTAGAAGAACAACCAATATGGACAGATGTCTGCTAACACTCCTGAACTCAACCAGTTCCTGACGTCTTGGGATTCGCATGTTCCTTCCCTCCCCTGCTGCATCGGCCTTGCGAGGATGGGTTCGGTATTATCGGGATAGTAAAAACCTTTGCTGGTTCTATTCTCCAACGGCAAGCTCTTCCTGGAATCTATTCCAGTTGTCTTCCAGATTCGGGTCTTGAATCGTTTCCATCACGTATTCGGAGATCTCTTGTGTGGTAGCTCCATCTGGCCTTCCAGTAGTCTCTATCTTCTTCTCGAATGTGAAGCAAATGTCCAACGCCTTCTCCAACTCGGCCGCCTCTTCCTCGTGACTGATGTGCCCCAGGAGCATGACCACCGCTCTCATCATGCTCTGCGGATTGGCGTACTGAGCCCTCCCCTCGTCCACCATTCTCGGCGCGGACCCGTGGATGGCCTCGAACATGGCGTATCGCTTGCCGATATTTGCAGCGCCGGCAGTTCCCACGCCACCCTGGATCTGAGCCGCCTCATCTGTGATTATGTCCCCGTACAGATTGGGGAGGACCACAACCCTGAACTGTTTCCTTCGCGCCGGGTCGATCAGCTTCGCCGTCATAATGTCAATGTACCAGTCATCCCACTCGACATCTGGATACCTCTCTGCGACCTTCCTGGCGATGTCCAAGAACTTGCCGTCCGTGATCTTTATCACATTGGCCTTCGTGACGACCGTGACCTTGTTGATACCATGCTTCTTTGCGTGCTCGAAGGCCAGCTCGATTATCCTCTCCGAACCTTGGCTGGTAGTGACAGTGAAATCAAACGCAAGGTCTTCCGTGACTTCCACACCCTTGCTGCCCATGATGTATGCCCCCTCCGTGTTCTCCCTGAAAAAGACCCAATCGATTCCCTGATTCGGGATCTTCACCGGCCTCACATTCGCGAAGAGGTCCAACTCCCGTCTCATGGCAACATTGGCGCTCTCGATGTTTGGCCAATCGTCGCCCTTTTGGGGCGTGGTAGTAGGTCCTTTCAGGATTACGTGACAGCTTTTCAACGCCTCCAGAACATCATCTGGTATCGCCTTCCCGACCTTCACACGGTCCTCTATTGTCAGCCCTTCGATGGTCCTGATCTGGACTTTCCCATCTATGATATCTTCCTTGAGCTGGAATTCCAAAACCCTTCTGGCTTCGTCGCAGATTATGGGTCCTATACCGTCTCCTCCCACGACGCCTATTATGATTGGCGATATGCCCTCATAATCCATCCATTCTCCAGCATCGTCCAGTTCCTTCACTCTTGACATTTGCTCTTGTATGATCCCTCTGAAATGTTCCAGGGCTCTGTCAACGGGGTCTATATCATCCATGCGATCAACTTTCATGAACCATCAGTTCTCTGATAAACCTGTGCAAGATACCGCCGTTCTGATAATACTCTACTTCTATAGAGGAGTTGAGCTTCACGTTGACCAAGAACTCCTTCCTGTCCCCATCGGCACTCGTTGCCGCAACCTTTAGTTCACCTTTTGGCTCGATTCTCTCAATCCCCTCGATATTGTACACTTCCCTTCCATCCAGTCCCAACGTCTCAGCGTTCTCTCCCTCCTTGAACTCAAGTGGCAGCACGCCCATTCCCACGAGGTTGCTCCTGTGGATCCTTTCATATGACTGTGCTATGACGGCCTTGACCCCCAAGAGGCTGGTGCCCTTCGCTGCCCAGTCTCTCGAGCTGCCCGTCCCGTATTCCTTTCCGGCGATCACAATCAAGGGGGTGCCCGTTTCCTCGTATCTCATTGCTGCGTCATAGATGTTCATTTCCTCTCCCGTGGGATGATGGAGTGTCCATCCGCCCACCTTGGTGGGGGTCAGCTTGTTCCTCAAGCGGATGTTGCTGAAGGTCCCCCTTATCATCACTTCGTGGTTGCCCCTTCGAGACCCAAACGAGTTGAAGTCAGCT
>JAZGCT010000187.1:0-7911 GCA_036477085.1 Thermoplasmata archaeon
TTGGCGGCCTCCTCCACGACGTACTGGATGGCGGGCTTGTCCACGACCGGCAGCATCTCTTTCGGCTGAGCCTTGGTCGCCGGCAGAAACCTGGTACCCAAACCGGCAGCGGGAATGACTGCTTTCACGGGAATGCTGTATGAGAAGGTTCCAAAAAATACTATCGTCTACACTTGGATGGGGAATGATCACTTGTGGCCATTCCTAATCTTCTCTAGGGAGATGTTTTCATCCCACACGGTGTCCCTGAGTTCCGGCGGATAGTCCTCCCTTTTGAACCGACCATCGCTCGATATCCTGTCCCACTTCTCTATCTGCTCCTTGGAGAGGCCGATCGAATCAGGGTCGACAGTGGCGATGGGGTTGAGTTCCATCTCCTTGGCGAACTGATTGAGAATGAGTATCGTCTCACGCTGGGATTTCATGATGGGGACAATGGTCTCCTTGTACTGAACTTGCTCCCTCGGCGTCATCCTCCAGATGCTGTATGGATTCCTTCTGACGTTGATCACCTGTCTCGCTATCCAAACCTTGAGGAACATGTCCCAGACCCAAGCGAAGGCATAGACCGCGATTATGACAAAGAGGATCAGGAACAAGAGTCGACTGGTGTCATTCCACTTAAAGTACAGCGCAATGACTACGGCAAACGACATTATCGCCAGCAGTGAAGAAACCAGGGCTTGAATCTGCTGAACCCTGAAGTATTGAAGGCTGAACCATTCTCGAACCGGCATATGACCAACGCCCGCGTCGGGAGTCAGGATGACAATTGGCGCCCTTATTCGGGTGCCCGGGCTGCCTACCCCTCTCTCTAATACAACACCATCGGTTGCGTTAAAAGAATCGAATACAACGTATTTAACCTTATCTGGTTTGGCCAATGTTCAAGCAAGAGAGCTTCCGGCGGCGGGGTCCGGGTCTATGGGGATCTCCGAACCGCAGTTGGGGCATTTCCCTGTGTCCTCCAGACATTCCAGGTGGATGAACTGGCCGCATTCGCATCTTGTTCCGGGAATGTCCACCTTCATCATCTCCTTGCATATGGCACAGTGAGTCAGGGGCTTCTCCTCCCGGACCTCCTCGACAGGCTCATCGGTCCTAATCAGGAACTTGTACATCAAGAACCAGAACAGGCCTATCCATATCAGGAATATTATCCATCCGGCATTGGAGTGAGCGACCAACATGGCCTGCAGACCTTCCTGCGGAGTGTAGGTGTAGTACCCGACCAGCACGATGACGACCATTCTGAGGATATTTGCCACATAGGCGGTGGTGATGCCCAGGACCATCAGCAGACCGACCTTCCTGTCCACCCTATCATATTCGGTCAGTACGAAGGACAGGAACGCCGAGGCGAAGATGGTGAACGAATAAATGCCGGAACACGCAGTGCTGATGTAGACCGATACTTGCGGACCCGCTTGGGTGGGGAAGGTTATGGTCAGCCAGTCCACAGAAGCAGGTATTCCAATGAGATTGAGGAGGCCGGACACCTCGGGAGCCAAGAGGTATGCCGAGTAGATGCCCACGCTCGTATCAATGTCCCCAATGACGAACCGTGCGAGCATCAATGGAACGACCAGTATCGCGATCAGCCCGGCGAAGAACAAGAAAATGAAGTCACGTTCACGCTCGTAGCTGTTGGGTATGAAGTTGTAGGCTATCATCATTGCTCCGAAGAGCAGGACTATCGAGTCGTGTGTCAGGATCTCGGGCGTGGTCGATATGTACAGATTATAGAGCAGGTCAACGGCGATCAGGGCTATACCAAAGATCGGGAAGAACGGCTTCAGCCTGCCCTTCAGGGTGATGATGTTGAGAAGCGCGGTTGCGAGGTTCCCCTCCTTGGTCTCAATCTTCAATTTCCCCCGGGGGACCAAGAGCAGGACAAGGAATGCCAGTCCAATTACAAAGAAGAATATCCCCAGAACCAGATACTCCAACCCGGCCCCCTTGGGAGGGTTCCAGAGCAAATCCAATCCGGCGAAGAGAATCAAGAACCACACCAGCAACCAAAGGTATCTGCGTCTTTTCATAAAATTCAATAGACCTTCCAGTCTGGCCATTGTCATCCTTCAAATTAATACAAGTGTGCATATATAAAAACCCTTCCGAGTTGATGGTTGCAAACGGAAGCAAAACTTAACTAACCTCATTACATCACCTAATCGATAGCATGAAAATCATAGGAGGGTCGGCTTCTGGAATGCTGGCTGGGGAACTGGCAAGAGTATTGGATGCGGATTTGGTGGAGACCGAGTTCAGGAGGTTCCCGGACGGGGAAGGGTATGCGCGTATTCTCGGCGACCTGAACGATGAACGGGTGCTGCTGGTCCAGACCACACTTCCCGACCCGAACATCGTGGAGCTCTTCCTATGGCAGGACGCCGTCAATGATTTTGACATCGAAAGCTTGATCACGCTGACGCCGTACTTCGGGTACAGCAGGCAGGACAAGGCGTTCGAGTCCGGGGAGGCGGTCAGCGCCAGGGCGATAGCAGAGAGGATCGAGCTGTTCACGGATGAGGTGGTTGTAGTCGATATCCACAACTCCAAGGCACTGGAGTACTTCGAGAAACCGGTGACCCATCTGACGGCCGCTCCGGCATTCGCGAGGTACCTGGACGGGAAGGTGGACATTGTTCTCTCTCCGGACGAAGGAAGAGTGGAAATGGCAAATGGTGTATCTGAGATCCTGGGGACCGATACCGATTACCTCGAGAAAATCAGGCATGACGCCACCACGGTTGAGATCAAAACCAAATCACTGGACGTCACCGGGAAGAGGGTGGCGATAGTGGACGACATCATTTCTACGGGCGGAACGTTGGGATTGGCCGCTAAGCAGCTGAAGGAGGAAGGCGTTGAGAGCATTATTGCCCTGTGCACACACGGCCTGTTC
Source organism: Thermoplasmata archaeon (assembly GCA_036477085.1). Taxonomy (GTDB): domain Archaea; phylum Thermoplasmatota; class Thermoplasmata; order RBG-16-68-12; family SOIM01; genus JAGLME01. Next base: position 2,909 of record JAZGCT010000187.1, read on the forward strand.
ATAGGTGACGCAATGGACAAGCTCTACAACTGCGCCGAGGTGATCTCGACGGATACGGTCGAAAGCGAGCACAGTAAGATTTCTGTCGCCCAAGAGATCGCGGATGCCATCGGATAGCGCCTTACGTTCGTAACGAGAAGGTTTGATATAGAAAACAACCATTATTCGACACCAGAGAAGGTAGTGAGATGGCTATCGACCCAGTCTGCAAGATGGAAGTGGACGAGAGCGCTCCTGCCGCGACCGCGGAGTACAAGGGCAAGACGTATTATTTCTGCGCTCCCGGATGCAAATGGCAGTTCGAGCAGGATCCAGAGAAATTCTTGGAGTGAAACCCGACCTTTCCAACAGGTGAGATGTCGACATGAGCAATGAGTTGCAGGAAGAACCAGGTGCTGGAGGGGCATATTCTCTGAAAAAGAGGATCTTTGAGAGCAAGGTCCTTTTCGTGCTTTTCCTGATTTCACTGGTCTGGACCATATCCATATTCATCGTCCCGTTCATGATCCCTCCGGGTACTGTGGCTGACTTGGAAGGCAGTGCCAATCGAGTGGACTTCCAGGAACTTTGGGACACCTTGCCCCCATACCCCAAGGCGGTCTACTACCTCGGCGATGCGCAGTGCCACCAGATATCCAGCAGGACGTTCTACCTCAACGGCAACCAGATGCCGGTTTGTGCTCGAGACGCTTCCATCTTCCTTTTCATAACATTGGGGCTCTTCGCGGGTATGCTACTCAAGCGGAACTACTACATCTCCGCAGGCCTTCTGAGCGTTTTCCCCAGGAAGTTCAGAGATTACGTCAACCGCACGATAGGGGCCATGTGGTTCACGATTCTCTTTGTAATCCTCTTCGTGCTGCCGGTGGGTCTGGACGGAGGAATCCAACTGCTGACTGAATACGAAAGCACCAATCTCGTACGGGTCCTCACCGGCATCCCTGCAGGCTTCATTGCAGGGTTCCTCATAGCTATACTGATCAAGTCGGTCAAGGCGACCAGACAATACATGATGGAAGGCGAACCGTCCCAAGAGATACCCTCGGATTCCGATTAGAGGTCCCCGAACGCCAGCTGGACCGCCTCTTCCGGTGTGGATGCGAAGATCATTCCTTCGGGAGGTTCTTCAAATCCGAGGCATTCCCAGCTTTTCAGTGAAACCACCTTCTTCCCCATGCTCAAAGCATGAGCGATCTCTGACAACGTACCGAACCGACCGCCGACGGCTATCAACACATCTGCCGTCCTTACGATTATCACGTTCCTGGCCACTCCCATTCCTGTGACGATTGGAATGTCTACATATGGGTTGGCGGACTCCTTCTCCATCGTTGGCAGAACGCCGATCGTCAGTCCTCCAGCCGATTTGGCGCCCTTGCATGCGGCCTCCATGACTCCGGCCAGGCCTCCGCAAACCACGGTAGATCCCCTCTCGGCGACCAACCTCCCCACGGCTTCCGCATTCGACCTCTGCTCATCCCCTATCTCCCCATCAGAACCGATGACGCCGACGATCATGTTACCCGCTTGGTGAATGCCAACAGTCCAGTTAATCCTATCGAAACCCATTCCAGTGATGCGGAAAACATTTAAAGCGAATTCACACTATCGACCGCCGTGGCTAAGAAGAGGAGGAAGACCGAAGAGAAGAAGGAGTACTTCAAGAAGCCTGAGTTCGACGAAGTAGAGTTCATGCAGAAGGAGGTCGGGAACACGAAAGTCGCGCTCCTCAGTATCATCTTTTCCATCCCAATCGCGGTATTGGCCTACCTCGTCACGCTTGCCGGCCTGCCGGTCGCTGCCTTCCTGATCGGAATCGGAAGCATCTTCCTGCTCAAGTACGTTTACCAGTTCTTCAACATCGAGACCGATAAGTTCGAGACCAAGGACTGGTTGGGCAACGGTGCGATGTTCTTCTTGACTTGGCTGGCTATCTGGGTCTTGATCCTGAACATGCCGTTCTCGGATCTCACGAATCCCACGATAGGGAAGGTAAGGATGCTTGGATGTCCTGGGGCCGGGTTCGAAGAGATCACGCTGGACAGCAAATTGGACAACCCATGCACGCTGCAACTCAATGACACTCGAGATTTCACGGTGACGACGACAGTGACCGACAACAGCGACGTTCAGACAGTTGTCATCCAGTTCACGTCACCGGCAGTTGAATCTTACCCAATGACCAAAGGTTCCGGAGATTCGTATTCATACACCCTGCCACTCTCGACTGGCGACAACAGAACTTTCCACATTTTTGCAGAGGATGTCAACGGCCACACCGAGGCCTCTCCAACCTTCACCTTCTCTGCCGTAAGCTGACCTAGATGGATTTTTGAAGGAACTTGGACAACGGGAACGTATGACCCTCGGAGAGAATCTCCTCGTTCATGAGAACAGAAAAAGTCTTGGATACTGCTTCGTCCAGGTTCTTTCCCAGGCCCAGAGTTCTCACTTCCTTTTTCAGCAGTGTCTTTGCGTTCTGGTATTCCCTTTTCAGATCGAAGAACAAACGTCCGTTCTCGACATAGGGTCCTGATATCCTCTTCCTCGATCCCTTCCACTTCTCCAAGAAATCATCCGCGTTCTTGAGCCATGGGACTGGGCCCATATGCTTCCTGACGGCTGGAAGTTCGGCTGAAACTAGCTCCACGAAGATGAGTATCTCATTGTCCACCACTTGGGCGCTGGTATCATGAACTGTGAAATCGTACTTCTCGCAGAGGGTCCTGATGGACTTCTCTGCCTTCCAAACCTGGGGGTACAGGATGTCGTCTACCATGTCTGGCTTCCTAATCACGAACGCAAGGAAGTCGGTGCCTCTCGCATCCATTTTCTTCTCCACTGCCTGCTTGGTGGGTTTCTTGGGTTTGGGGGGGAAGAAGAAGCTGATCTTGGGATTATCCAGATACGACTTGGATTGGTACATCAGCCTCGACATCTGATCGAGGGACAGAGCCGAAGCAACATTCCTACCAGCATCAACTGGATCTATGAACACCAATGGTTCCCCGAACCTCTTCTTGGCCTTCTTGTCCAGTTCGATCACGTATCCACTCCTCCACCTGGTTGTGGCTCTTAGGACCTTCTGGAAGGTTCCGTATTTGAGGACCAGCAGCTCGCAGAGATAACCCGACAGGCCCTGAACCTTGGCCTCCGCACCGTAGACCCCGATTCCCTTGGCGAACCTCTTCAGCAGGCGGACCTCATCGTTCTGCCCCTTCTTCAGATTCTCCTTGACATATGCGGTATGGAACGGTGTCCTGTCCACTGCGCTCAGCTTCTTCTTTGGGTCCTTCACTTCGTAACATGGGACTATCTCGGTCTCGAACCCCTCAAAATCGCCTGACAGATAAGGATGTTCAGCAAAATGCCTCTCCGCGGCTTTGAGGACGTTTTCACCGAGCATCAGGCCGTATTTCTCCAGGTCGGCGCGGGAGGTGGATGGTGAAAAGCAAACGAACATGTCGATCTCGGGGTTCTTCAGATGAGTGCCCTTGGCCGTGGATCCGACCAACATTGGGTGAGCTTCGATACCCAGATCCTTTATCTCGGATTCGAGCATCCTCTTCAGAATGGAGACTACCTCCTTGAGCCGCTCCTCCTCCGACTTCGAGGGGACTATCCTCTTCAGCACTCTTTCCTCGGTGCCCATTGCGAGGACATTCTCGGCTGGGGTTAAAAAGGGTTTCTCACAAACCACAACAATTAATTCGTCAATCGCATTCATCATTGTCGTTATTAGTGGGGAAGAGGGAGGAAGATGTCATACAGTATCGCAGAAGTGCCTGATCCGATAAACGAACCAATTCTGAACTATGCTCAGGGGACGCCTGAGAGAGAGGAGCTCAAGAGGAGATTGGATGAACTAGAGTCCAAGAGCATCGAGATACCCATCATCATCGGGGGACGCAAGTACAAGACCGGGAACATGGGCGATTGCCGAGCACCGCATGATCACAAGCATCTGCTGGGGACGTATCACAAGGTAACCAAGGAACTGGTGGAGAAGGCCATTGACACGGCTTTGAAAGCAAGTGAGGAGTGGTGCTGCCTTCCCTGGGAGCAGAGAGCGGCGATATTCCTCAAGATGGCGGAGCTACTAGCCGGACCGCACAGACAGACCCTGAACGCCGCGACGATGCTCTGTCAGGACAAGAACGTGTATCAGGCTGAGATAGACGCGGCCTGCGAGCTCATAGACTTCTTCAGGTTCAACGCATACTTCATGCAGCAGCTTTACGAGATGCAACCGATTTCCGATGAGGGGACGTGGAACAGGGTCGAGTATCGCCCTTTGGAGGGTTTTGTGTTCGCTGTAACGCCGTTCAACTTCACTTCCATCGCTGGGAATCTCCCAACATCTCCTGCACTTATGGGGAACGTCGTTCTCTGGAAGCCGGCCAGGTCGGTCATCTACACCGCCCATTTCCTGGTGGAATTGTTCAGGGAGGCCGGGGTACCCGATGGCGTCATTACCATGCTGCCGGGATCTGGCTCTGTGATAAGCCCTCCGATTTTGAATCATCCTTACTTCGCCGGGATACATTTCACGGGTAGCACTGCAACATTCCAGCATCTTTGGAGAACGATAAGTGAGAACCTGGAGAAATACAACACCTATCCCAGAATGGTCGGCGAGACCGGTGGGAAGGACTTCGTGTTCGCTCATCCGAGTGCTGATCTGGACGCATTGGCGACCGCTCTCCTGAGAGGTGCATTTGAGTACCAGGGGCAGAAGTGCTCCGCGGCATCAAGAGCGTACATACCCAAGTCCAAGTGGCCGGAAGTGAAGAGGAAGTTGTTGAAGGAGATGAAGACAATGAAGATGGGTCCGCCGACGGACTTCTCCAACTTCATCAACGCGGTCATAGACAAGGAAGCGTATCAGAGCATCAAGAAGTACATCGCCTACGCCAAGCGGTCGAAGGATGCCGACATCATAGCGGGAGGGAACTGCAACGACAAAATCGGGTACTATATCGAGCCGACGATCATCCACGCCA
>JAZGCT010000188.1:0-5854 GCA_036477085.1 Thermoplasmata archaeon
TGGCAAAGTTCCTTTCGTTATAAGAGATGATGATACCTGCTACTTTACCAATCCAGACATGATTAGCCGAGTCCACGAATGCGCGTGGAGTAGGGGTTTTCCTGTCACAATTAGCGTCATACCCAAATGTCGGGCGGACATCAGGTGTGAAATGAAGGTCTTTGGAGAAGACGTGGAATTCGATCCACTCATACCTCCAAATCTCCGAGGAGAGAAGGGAAACTACCCAGTCGACGGGAATAAGGAATTGAGTTCCTTTCTTCTTGGACTTGAGAGTGAGGGGAAAGTCGAGATCGCTCAGCATGGACTGACCCACTCCAAGTCTGGGAATCTGGGAGAATTCGAAAACCCGAACAAGTCCTTGCTTTCATCAAGAATCCAAGAGGGTAGGAGGATCCTAAGAAGAGCTGGATTCGCTCCGAAAATCTTTATCGCACCCTTCGAAAAGATTTCCTCCGCCGGCTGGAAAGCCATATCATCCGATTTTGACTACGTGCACACCGCGGCAAGAATCCATGTCACGCCCTTCTACCCACTCCCCTTCTACAGGGTTTCTCCGCTCAAATTTCTCCAGGAATTCAAAGCGGGTATTGCTGAGAATCAATTTCTGAACATCTATAGCCGATTCCTTATCTTGAGGTCTTGCGGAAGTACCTTCGATCTTGAATCGGAGCCAAAGGCATCGCTCGAGGAAGCTAAGAACAGGCTGAGCAATGACCTGGTCAACGAGAATCCCTCCGTGTGGCTATCCCACTACTGGGAGTGGTTTTTCGATTGGTCGGATGACTTGACATTTGGCAGGCATTTGAAGGCATGGGAGGACTTCTTGGAACATGCCGCTGCTCAACCGATATGGCCGGCGACTGTGTACGAGTTGATGAGGTGGAGAGCTGCCTTCTCCCGACTTAGAATCCGACATTCAAAGAAGTCTTTGAGAATCTCTGCAGGCGACTTCCTCCCGGAAGGGCTAACAATAGTTGGGAAGGGAGAAGTCCAGACCAATGCACCCATAGTCGAACAGGATGCTGAGCGATTCGTATTTGGGAATATTCAGAAAGGCGGGAAGATTGTGGTTCGAACAGGATAGATTATCAAAGCGTTTTCGGTCTTTTCTTTGGAAGAATGGAATATGCAAGAAACCCTAAGAACGCCCCTGCAAGGGATGAAATGTCCTTTGGGATTTGTTTCACCCTTCCTCTCCTTAAACTCCTAACCAGGTTCCGGAACTCCTGAACAAGGAAGCGGTCAAAGAAAAACCATCTCGCACTGGCGTTTCTTCTTATTTTGAAGAAAAAGGCCCCCAATCCCAGTCTGTACGTGTAGAACCTGCGCACCATTTGAGGATAACTCTCTGGCTTGTCGTGATAGACTATGGCATTTGGGTCTCGATGAATACTACTCCCGCTATCGAAAATCCTGTATATTAGGTCCATATCCTCCGCACTGTGGAGTCGAGAGCCAGGCCCCAACCGCTCATCGAAAAGCCCGATGTCGAAGAGCACACTCTTCTTCACCACCAGGCAAGCACCGGTTCCGATTTCCCACGGCGGAACAAAGACACCAGTCCTATGGAAGATTCTCTTCTCCTCCAGTGTTTCTGTACCACTGGGTGTTTCCTCGAGAAGAAACACAGGGCCACAGACAGCCCCAGCATCATTCTCCTCGAAATCGTTCATTGCGGTAGCTATCCAGTCTTTGTGGGCTAGGCAATCGTCATCTGTGAAAGCGACTATGTCATTGCTCGAGGCTTTGATTCCGACATTCTTGTTCCTGCATCCGTTGATATCATTCGTTTCAATGACTCTGACTCGGTTGTCTATTCCCTCAAGATGTGAAGCCTTGGGGACGATACAAATAATCTCTAGATTCTCGAAATTCTGCCAAAAAAGAGATTCAATACACGCACTCAGCTTCTTATTCCTTCTTCCGAGCGTCGCAATGATTACGCTACACCCTTTAGGCACGCCCCAAAGGAGGTATCGTCGGTATAAAAGATTGCGTTGGTCATTATTGAGAAACGCCAACAGAAATGCACCATCCCCTACGTCTGGCCACAGTTTAGCATATCGTTGCATTCTAGAGAAGCAAAGCTCTTCTTGGCCTCTGCTGGGTTCGTTTCCACCTTCAGACTGACCAAGGAGCTTAGATTCGTAGGCTCGCAATTGTGACAGCTATCATCTCCCTGGTTTCTGCCTTTTCGTCCATAACTATAGCTTGGCTATGGCTTACGTACTGGGCGATAATTATCGGGCCGATCATAGGTTCGTCAGTGGGACTCGTCGATTTGTACATGGTGTGTCCGTGGAAGATGAAGTTCAAGATCGACCGGAGAATTGCCAAGGGGTTGTTTGCCTATGGAAAACACTTCTTCTTGATGGCTTTCCTTGTGTTTTTGATATTTCATCTGGACGACGCCTTCGTGGGAGCATTTCTTGGCCTGACGGTCCTGGCGTACTATTTCATGGCTTACCGCTGGTCCTCCTTCATTGCCAAGTTCCTGACCAAGCTGGTCTACAGAGTCATGTTCCCTACCTATGCCCAAATACATGAGCAACCAGCAAAGCTCAAGAGAGAGTACATACAGACCCTCGATTTGTTTTCCTGGCCTCGTTTCCATCGTATTTCGCCCTCATCGTCGTTGCTCCGGAGTTTGTGACCTTACTAATAGGAGAACAATGGATACCGCCAATTCTCTCGCTGCAGATACTTTGCTTCTCCGGGCTGATGGGAACTTTGACCGAAGCTGCTGGAAATATGTTCCTGGCAATAGGGAAGACCAAAGTGCTGTCTAAGACGAATCTGCTCAACTTTATCATCCTCGCGATATTCATTTATCCAGTCACAATCGCATACGGAATCGAGGGTATCTCTTTTCTGATAGTGATGATGTGCCTGAGCCACATGATCATCGTGTGGTGGTTCGTGACAAAGAACTTCGACATCTCCTTCAGTGATATCGGGGAGACGTTCAGAGAGCCAATGCTCTCGTCCATTCTGATGTTCATTGCCATGTTGATAGTGAAAGCAGTATTGGGTTCAGGGCTGGTTCCCTTCGCTGCGACCTTGCTGGTCGGGGGAGTAGTGTATGTTGCGCTCATCTACTGATATGAGGGCGAGAAAATCAAGTACTACCGGAAAGAGATCCGAAAACTCCTGGCCAAATCCCAATCATAATGAGTTGCCAATTTTAATATAGTGGGTCAATATGGAACATCCGATGCAATTCAGTATATGCACAACGAACTACCAATGCGCTCATGCGTTGGACAGACACTTGGAATCAGTGTTCACACACCTGAACGGATTCGATTTTGAATACATAGTAGTTGACAACAAGTCCAATGACGGGAGCATGGAGATCCTGAGGAATTGGGAACGCCAACATTCCAACATGAAGGTCCTATCCAAGAAATGCACCATGGGCGAGGGCAGGCAGATATCCTTCGGGTACAGTAGCGGGGACTTCATTCTCGTCTTGGACACCGATACGGTCTACTTCCCCGAGAGCAGGGAATTCTTGAAGATGTATCTAGATAAGTACACGGATGTTGCCGTCCAGGCAATGTTCCTGGGCGTCTTTCCCAGGCCGGTATGGGAGCAGATCGGAGGGAGGCGAAGCATGAACGCCTTCGAGGACGTGGACATGTGGATCAGGATATGGGAACTCGGGAAGATGAGATGGTATCCTGTTCTGATGGGGGATAATGTGAAGGAGATGGGAGGCACGTACGACTTTCTGTCCACCAGGTACAATAAGAGGGAGCGCATCACCAGACTGCTCAGGAAGGAATACGACCTGCTCAAGACCGCCAAGATTAGAGAACTGGACCTTGAGAAGATAGCTCAGGAGAACGCGATAGACCTGGGGCTAGGGGAGATGAGGACTGATTGGTTCAGCAACTATCCGAAGCTCACTAGAAAGGACAACATCAAGAGGTTCGGAAGGGAGATGAAGAGAACACTCAAAGGATGATTCAGAATGGGTTGCAGCGTAGTTGTGTGTACGACTGGAGAAAAATCCGATCTGCTGGTCAAGTGTCTCGATTCCTTGTCCGAACAGACGTATGAGGACCTTGAGGTAATCTGCGTGTCCAGTGTCGAGTCCCTTCCCGAAGAGGTACAATCGACCGCCCAAGTACTGGTCGAGAAGAGGCATGGTATCTCGATAGCCAAGAACGTGGGGATTCGGGCTGCAGAACATGAGATCGTGGCCCTGACCGATGACGACTGCATATGCGAGCCTAACTGGGTGGAAAAGCTCGTGGAGGAATTCAAGGAGGAGAGTGTGGGATGTGTCACTGGAGGTTCGGTGCCTACCCGCCAGGGTCTTTGGTATGCATCCACTAGCTGGCACACGGATAGAAGGGTTTTCAAGAAGAGCGATGGATTCGTTCCACCTTGGGAGATGGGAGCCAGGAACAACATCTCACTGAGGAAGGATGTGATAACAAAGATCGGGCTCTTCGATGAGGAGCTCGGACCTGGAAAGAGGTATAGGGGTGCGGAGGACATCGACGTGTTCCAGCGCGTGATGGGGGCAGGCTGTGACATCGTCTACACGCCAGAGGCGCTGGTCAAGCATGAACCACTGGACACAAGAAGCCAGGTCAGGACGATGATGCTGGGTTACAGGATAGGTATCGGTGCGTTCTTTGCTAAACATCGCTATTCAGCGGAGGCCAAGCGCTATTTCAGAAGGATATACCTGAGAACGCAGTTGAGGAACTCGAAGAACAACTTCTTGAACGGGAACATGAGCCTGGGGTGGACGTATTTGGTGGGATACATCGGAGCCCAGAGGGGCTATTACGGGTACATCATGTCACACTAATCTACTTCAGGGGTCTTGCTGGGACACCTGCGACTACTGCGTTGTCCGGAACATCCTTGGTGACTACGGAACCTGCACCCACTATCGCTCCCTTGCCCACCGTTACGCCTTGGAGGATGATGCATTGAATCCCGACCATGGCCCTTTCCCGAATGACGGTTGTCCCTACGAGATCTGGCCCTTTCCCCAGCCACCTATTTGCCGCGTCGTGAGAAAGAATGGTCGATCTGGCTCCGATGCCTGCGCCATCCTCTATGAAAACCCTCTCAGGATACAGATTGTCAATCAGAACAAGATAGCCAATCTCTACATCCTCTCCGATATTGACTCCTCTCAACCGATGAAAGAAGACTCTCATCTTGGAGAACGGACCGAGCATCGCAGGCAGCTGAAAGAGTGCGGCCCTGATCCTGCTGGTGACCTTCTTCTCGGGTTTCGCCCTCATTCTGTTCCCTCGTGACTGATTTCCTTGAGGAAAGCCAGCAATTCATCCTTGTACTCAAATCTTTCCAATGCAATCTCAATAGTCGCCTTTAACCAGCCCATCTTGTCGCCAACGTCGTGCCGCTTTCCCTGGAATTCCAAGGCGTAAACATCCTCTTCGGACAGAAGCGATCTAATAGCGTCCGTGAGCTGGATCTCCCCTCCGTAGCCAGGTTGGGTCTTCTCCAGATGATCGAATATGGTGGGGCTGAAAACATATCTTCCCACAGTACCCATGTCCGAGACCACGTCCTGTTGGGGAGGTTTCTCCACTATGTCCTCTATCGTGTATAGCCCATCACGTACCTTCTTCCCAACAACCATCGCGTACAGACCCATCTTCTCCTTGGGGACCCTTTCCACCGCCAGGACAGAACTCTGGAACTCGTTGAAAACTTGGGTCAATTGCTGGATGCATGGCACCTCGCCGATGATGATGTCGTCCCCCAGCAGAACCCCGAAAGGCTCATTCCCGACGTACTTCCGTGAACACAGAACGGCGTGGCCCAGACCCAAAGGCTCCTTCTGACGGACGTAGAA
>JAZGCT010000189.1:0-2592 GCA_036477085.1 Thermoplasmata archaeon
GAACATCGAACGAACAAGAGGCCAGATCATGAGCGAGTCGGTGATGATTGCACTGGCGAACAAAGGCGTGGACAGGCAGGAAGCCCATGAAGCGATACGAAAACTGGCGATGACGGCCCAGCAAAAGAACGTCGATCTGAAGGAGATGTTGAACACGAGTGAGATGGTCAAAAGCAATCTGAGCTACGAGGAACTGGACAAGGCTTTGAATCCAATGAACTACATCGGCTCGTCGGTGCAGATAGTGGAGAACACTCTGAATAGGATCAGGGACTAGATACTGATGCTGTATGAGGAGATCGTAGAGATCTATGACAAGATTGCCAGGACGATGAAACGTCTGGAGATGACCGACCATCTTGTCGAGCTTTTTTCGAAGGTGGATCCCGAGGAGATCGGCAAGGTCGTGTATCTCACCCAGGGAAAGGTGTACCCGGATTTCATTCCGATTGAATTGGGGATCGCGGAGAAGATGGTCATCAAGGCGATAGCATCCACTTCAGGCTTGGGGGACAACGAGATCGATAGGTTGTGGAAAGAGAAAGGTGACATGGGTCACGTCGCGGAAGAGGCCATGGGCAGGAAGACCCAGACCACCCTGTTGGGTATGACCGAGTTATCCGTCGAGAAGGTGTACGAGAACCTTGAGAAGATAGCGAAAGCCTCCGGACCCCGGTCGCAAGACATCAAGATGAGATACTTCTCGGACCTGCTTCACAACTCCAAACCGGTGGAGGCAAAATACATCACGCGCTCAGTAATGGGCAAGATGCGTCTCGGCGTGGCTGACATGACCCTGATCGATGCGCTTGCGATTGCTTTCGCCGAGAAGGGGGAGAGGGACGAGATAGAGAGGGCGTACAACGTGTGTTCGGACCTGGGAATGGTGGCGGAGACGCTCGCAAGAGAAGGACTGGATGAGGTCAAGAAGATCCATTTGAAGGTTGGTGTGCCCATAAGGGCTATGCTCGCCGAGAGGCTGCCAACGCTGGAGGCCATCCTGGAGAAGACAGGAGGGAAAGCTGCGTTCGAATTCAAGTACGACGGTCTGAGACTTCAAGCCCACATCAATTCGGACAAGGTGGAGCTGTTCTCCAGAAGGCTCGAGAACATGACCGACCAGTTCCCCGAGTTCAAGACCGAATTGAAGAATGTGTTCCAAGGCAAGGAAGCAATAATCGAAGGCGAATGTGTGCCGATCGACGTCAATACCGGCGCATTCCTACCGTTCCAGATAGTATCCCACAGAAGGGGCAGGAAGTACGGTCTCAGAGAAGCACAAGAGGATTATCCGGTCCACCTGGTCCTGTTCGACTGCCTTTACCTGGACGGGGAAGACCTTACGAACGAACCCTACGAGAAAAGAAGGGAGCGACTGAAAAAGGCGATCAAACCCTCAGACACAGTGATGTTCTCCGAAGTGGTGGTGACGGACAATCCAGAGGATGCGGAACGCTTCTTCCTTCAGAGCATTGAGGATGGGTCAGAAGGTCTCATTGCCAAGAGCTTGTCTTCGGTCTATGTCGCCGGCTCAAGAGGCTGGAACTGGATCAAGTACAAGAAGGATTACCAGTCGGAGATGAGCGACACGGTGGACCTGGTGGTGGTGGGAGCGTTTGCGGGAAGGGGACGGAGAGCAGGAACTTACGGCGCTTTACTGATGGCCTCCTATGACGAGGATGAGGACAGGTACAAGACCTTCTGCAAGCTGGGCAGCGGATTCGACGATGAGATGTTGCTGGAGCTACCGACGAGACTGGATGAGCACAAGTTGGAGAAGGTTCACGAGAAGGTGGATTCCAAGATGAAGGCGGATTTCTGGTTCGAGCCTGCTGTCGTTCTTGAGGTGTTGGGAGCGGAGATAACAATTAGTCCTTCTCATACTGCCGCTTTGGATTCGAAAAAGAAGGGTGCTGGCCTAGCCATTCGATTCCCACGATTCACAGGAAGGTGGAGAGACGACAAAGGACCACTTGAAGCCACGACGGTCAAGGAACTTGCAGGAATGTACGAGTCCCAACTAAAAAGGCTTGACCAATGATTCTGTGTCACCTATTGATGATGGTCAGCATCTGGTCTCCTGTGACAAAAATCCAATATCCATATCCCGGAGTGAGAACCGAAGTCAAACTCAGTTTCTGAAGGAAATATGGATCCCGATCATAGAACCCTTCAACAGTGGAATAGGAAATCGAATCAAAGATTTCGGACACAGTTGAGTTTCCAAGGACGGGATAACCGACAAGGTTCCAACCAGAGATTAGTTGCATCGAAACGGAGTCGGGCACCCTTCCGGCTACGGCCATGGTATCTTGAGCCGTCATTCTTATCCAAAATGCGATCTTGTGATTCAAAGTTGACACATCACTATAGCCTTTCATTCTCCAGAAAGACTTCCAACTGCCACCAGCATGGGTCGAGTCAAAGACGCGAACCATATCAAAACTACTCCAAATCGTCTGCAGAACGGTGTTGATGGATTCCACCCGTTGAACCAAGGGAAAAGACACCAACTGAATTCCCTGCTCAAGGTCTCTCGAAAACTTACCAACTTGCTGGATGTTGCGTTCTGTCTCGTTGCCAGTACCATTC
>JAZGCT010000019.1:0-4452 GCA_036477085.1 Thermoplasmata archaeon
CTGTCCAAGTGGCCAACGCCCATGGGATCGACATCACGGTAGAGGATGCGGTGGATCAGACCAAGGAAGTAGCGAGACTGACCTCAGATAACAAATCCAGCATGCTCCAGGACATAGAGGGAGGGAAGCGTACGGAGATCGACTCCATCTGCGGCCCGATTGTGATGTTGGGTATGGAAAAGAATGTCCCCACACCGGTGAACTCGTCCTTAATTGCAGTGGTAAAGGGCATCGAGGCTTCCCAAGAATGAGTTGAGAGCAGAAAAGGCTAACCAGACCTGATTCTCACTTATAAAGCAGAATGCGATACCTTTTTAAAGGGGTTTATAAATGACATAAAGCTCAAAGAATCAGAATTTCTATGATGGAGGAATGGACTTGCCGAAAATAAAGATAGAGAACGTTGTAGCATCGACCTCCCTCGGAAGCGAGCTCGATTTGCAGGCAATAGCACTCGCTCTGGGGGGAGCCGAATACGAGCCGGAACAGTTTCCGGGACTGATCTACAGGTTGAAGGATCCCAAGACGGCCACCCTTCTATTCAGAAGTGGAAAAGTGGTCTGTACCGGGGCGAAGAGCCTGCAACAAGTGAGACTTGCCATCACCAAAGTCGCGAAGCAGATTGAGAAGGCAGGCATCAAGATCGACAAGGAGCCTGACATAGAGGTTCAGAACATCGTCGCATCGTCCGACCTTGAGACGGGGATAAACCTGAACGCGATCGCCATCAGCCTTGGACTGGAGAAGGTGGAGTATGAGCCCGAGCAGTTCCCCGGACTGGTGTACCGACTTGATGAGCCAAAGGTGGTTGTGCTCCTGTTCGGTTCAGGGAAGCTCGTTTGCACCGGCGCTAGGAAACCCGAGGATGTGGAAAGGGCCGTGGAGAAGATCATCATAGAACTGACCCAAGCCGGCCTACTTCGCTAGGGATTCAACGCTTTTATAAACGATATGCATTTGGTTAATTCAATGTACATTCTGGACAATCACATGCACCTCCGCCCGGACGGGGAGAACGTCGAAGCGGTGAAGAAGTTCTGCAAGGCAGGTGGGACCCATATCTTTCTGGCACACATACCGTACCGGGATATACCCATAACCGGAGAGGACAGTTACCGCAAGGCGTTCGACAGAACACTCGCCATGGGGGATAGGGTCAGACAGGAGACTGAGGCGGTTGTGTTCATCAGTGTGGGACCATACCCAGTCGACCTGGTCCACATGGTTGAGCACATGCCACTGGATTCGGCAACAGAGATAATGATGAAAGGAATGGACCTAGCGGCAAGTCTGGTGGAAGAGAAAGTCGTGGTAGCGATAGGAGAGATCGGAAGGCCTCATTTCCCTGTCCCAGAGGAGATAGTGGAAGCATCTAACGAAATCCTGAGACACGGTATGAAAGTGGCCAAGGAGGTCGGGTGTGCGGTTGTACTCCACACCGAGTCAGCGACGGCTGAGACATTCAAGGAGTTCGCTCAAATGGCAGATAAGGTGGGTCTGGACAGGGAGAGAGTGGTCAAGCACTTCAGCCCACCCATCGTTGATGTTGGTCAGAACCATGGGCTCTTCCCGAGCGTATTGGCAACAAAGAAGAACGTCTCAGCGGCGATCCCCCAGGGGAACAGGTTCCTGATGGAGACCGATTACATCGATGATCCGAGGAGACCCGGCGCGGTCCTGGGTCCAGCAACCGTGCCCAAGACCACACAATCAATGTTTCAAGAGGGGGTTCTGACAGAAGAGGACGTCGTCTCGATCCATAAGGCCAATCCCGAACAAATCTACAGTGTCTCAATCGATTGACTACCTTCTGACCTCAAAGCTCGTGAAGCTGTCAGTTGGGTCGTCCCATGCGACGTCAACGCTTATGACCTTCGCATTTGGTTGATTGTCCCGGCAAAACTCGATGGCTTCTTGGACGGACTCCCTCTCACCCTCGAAGACAGCCTCCACGGTCCCGTCAGCGAGATTCCTTACCCATCCTACAACACCAACCTCCCTGGCCTTCCTCTCGGTGTTGGCCCTGAAGAAGACGCCCTGAACGCGCCCCCTGAATATGGCATGAGCTCTTGCCTTCATGGAACCAATTGCCGAAGCAACTTAGGTCGTAAAAAGATTTGCGGTGAGAGTCCTAGAATAGAGAACAAGCGGGGTGAACCGGCGGATGGTCCACGGTCTGGCCTTGGACATTCTAATTGGAAAGGTTAAATATCGAATTGCCAATACACGCCCGAACAGTGAGCAAATGGGACCCAGTGACATCTTGGACTTCACAGCCGCGGATCTGATGTCTGAACACCCAGTCACAGCGACTCCTGATGAACATCTATCTGAGGTCATCGGACTGATGAAGAAGAAAGACGTCCACGAGGTTTTGGTGGTTGAGAACGGAGAACTCTTGGGTGTGGTGAGCTACGATTCCTTGATAAAAAGGCGGGGATTGCCTCCGACGACAAAGGTTTCCCACGTCATGAACCACATCGCCCATATCGAGGAGGATTGTTCTCTACCATTGATTGCTGAAACGACCCTCTCGACCGGGCTAAGGGCGCTTCCGGTCAAAAGGGGAAAGGACCTTGTTGGAGTAATCTCCAGAACGGATCTGATCGACTCAATATTGAACTTCCCGGAACTGGCGGAAGCTTCTGTTGAATCGGTGATGTCACCGTCCGTCACATGCGTGTACGAGAACGAGAGTGTTTCCAGAGCGAGACACGTGATGCAGGAACTCGACGCCAGATCGATACCGGTCATTAATGAATATGGCCATCTGGTGGGAGTCATTGGCCAGAAGGACATAGTGCCCATGCTGCTCCAATCGCAGAAGAGGGGAGAGGGTGCGGGTCTTGACAGCGGTCCGCTCGAGGTGGAGGTCAAGAGCATAATGAACTCACCTCCGGTGACGACGACCAGAGAGGCTACGGTCAAAGAAGCGATCGAACTGATGAAGAAGCATAGCATTTCCAATATCGTTGTGTCAGAGAAGAATGTGCCCCACGGCATCGTCACACAGATAGACCTGGTCGAACTGCTGGTAGTGCACGGAAGAGGCGAAGAGGTCTACATCCAGATCAGCGGGTTGGAGGAAGGACCAGAGGTCTACGAGGAGATGTACGACGCCATCGGAAAGACGGTCAAGAGAATCGGAAAGATGGCCACCCCGAAGGTACTTAACTTCCACGTTGTGAAACATCACTCCAGTGGAGACAGGTTCAAACACTCTATCCGAGCAAGGCTGACCACCAAGCACAGCATGTACTACGCCAAGGGATTCGACTGGAACCTGTTCATCACCCTGGACGAGGTCCTTGATCAGCTTGAGAGGGATGTCAAGAAAGAGAAGGAAATGCGACTGGACGCCAGGAAAAGGAAGAGCAGGTCATAGCTTCCAGTAGGAACTGTGTGATTCTTTAGCAGCTTCAACAGCATCCCGGCCATACCCGTCGGTGTCCGTGATATCGATGTAGCTCATGGGGAGCTCTCTATCATGGAAGAGGGCGACTATCCCGGCGGAGACCTCGGCAAGGGCTCCAAGGTCGTATCCTCCCTCCAAGAATACTGCGAACCTTCCGTCGCAGAGGTCCCGGGCGGCATCCAGGGTCTTCTTGATCAGATCCACATATCCAGGGGAGGACAGTGCCAATCCGGTCAGCGGATCCCGGTAATGTGAATCACCGCCAAAACTGAGGAGTATCATCTCGGGCTTGAACTGGTCCAATATGGGATGGAAGAGCTCGTCGAAGGCCGTGTGGTAGGACGTGTCACCGGACCCTGTGGGGAATGGAACGTTGACTATGTGGCCTTCACCTTCATCTTCCCCCACGAAGTTGGCGGCACCGGTACCAGGGAATATCCCTTGTTGATGCATTGACATGTATACGACGTCCTTATTGTCTTGGAACACGTCGCTGGTGCCGTTGCCGTGATGGCCGTCGTAATCCATTATCGCCACCCGATCGATGTCCTCAAGGAGCACTTTGGCCGCTATCGCGATATTGTTGAAGTAACAGAAGCCACCGCCCATACCAGGTCCAGCGTGGTGACCGGGCGGTCTGTTCAGGACGAAGTAAGGTCGCTTCTCTTCGAATGACCTCCTGGCAGCCATCAGTCCTCCCCCTGCCGAAAGCATCGCTATCTCGTAGGTCTCGATGTGAAGTGCGGTGTCGTGGTCCAGCATGCCCTCCCCGTAGTTCTGCACCATGTCCACGTACTCGGGAGTGTGGACGAGAAGTATCTCATCTCTTGTGGCCTCCTCGGGCACCAGATATCCGTCCATCAATTCGCTTTCCTCGAGCTTTCGGAGTATCGCCTCCAACCGCTGAGGGGACTCAGGATGGAACCTGTCTTGTATGTGTTCCAGATACCTCGGATGATAGACGATCATGGACCGTGTATCGCCGATGTAATCTATAATCCTTTCATGAAGGTCGTTAGTTTTAAGCGGGTCTCATT
>JAZGCT010000190.1:0-3442 GCA_036477085.1 Thermoplasmata archaeon
TATACAATCATGCAGACGTGACTTCTTTCCTTCACCCCATCATTGAAAAGTACTGCCCTGGCAGCATGAAACATGGATCTGTAGCAAAGGGTCAATGCGACATCATGATGCCCCATCTTGAGGTTATCCCTGGCCTTCTTCAGGTAACCTTCTGCGATCTTGAGAGACCTCTTTGCTTTGTCCTTGGATGGGCGGGTCCTCTTCAGCAGACCTCGCGAGAAACAATCATCGATATTCAATCTATTTCACTTCCATGGAGTAGGATGTGATCCCTGACCACGTCGGAGTGGAACGCATCACCCCTTTTGGCCAGCCTCTTCCAGTCGGCCAGGGTAAAGACCTCGATGCTCAAAGGGACGCTCAAGGATTCTTCCATGTCTGGTGCCAGATCGTCGAATGCGCTTTTATCCGTTTGCGTGATTATCATCAAATCCAAGTCGCTCTTTTCGTCATAGTCACCGGATGAATAGCTCCCGTAGAGGACGAGAGAGATTATGTTCTCATCTACGGTCATGGCCTTTTCAACGAACTCATTCTCATGTAGGAGGAACAGGATATGCATTCTCTTCAACGATTTGACCAGTGGGAGCTCGTTGTTCAGTTTGTACAGGTGAATCTGTCCAATCTCCTCTTTGATTAGTATGTTCTCTGAACCGAACATCTTCATCGCCTCAAGGGCGCTCCTGGGGCTTATCTCAAGCATCCTTGAAAGCTCCTTGATGTAGAAATGTGTTGTCGGGTTCTTCAGGAAGTGTTCCAATACCTTCCAGTCGACGTATTTCTCGAATAGTTTCCTCAGTTAAACCACCGTTTCCTAGAGAAAACTAAGGTTTAATATATAAAACTGATGTCTCATGCCCAAATTGTACGACGGACCTGCTTATTTCCACGGCTCAATGACCACCTTGATCGAGTCCTCAGCCTTTGCAACCAGTTGAAAACCCTTCTGAGTGTCAGCCAGACCCAACCTATGCGTAATCTGGTCGCTTACCCTTATTTCTCCCGACCTGAGAAGACCAATGGCCTCAGTGATGTCCTCCGGGCACCCTGCGTAAGATGAGATCATCGTTATCTCTTCCCTCCACAGGTCGTTGAAAGGTATCGGGACTTCCACTCCGGGGTCGGTCGGTGCGAAGAACAAGATGGTCCCACCACTGTCAACAGAACGCATTGACTGTCTTATCGCCGGAACAGCTCCCGTGCAGACGATCACGATGTCTGCCAGTTTCCCATCGTTCAACTCCTTTACCCTTGCAGGGACGTCCTCTCTTCCGTCCACTACTGAATCCGCACCCGCTTTCTTCGCAGCTTCCAGACGATAATCGGTCACGTCAGTTGCAATGATTCTGCTCGCACCAGTAGCCTTGGCCAGTTTTATATGAAGCAAACCAACGATTCCACTACCCAGGACAAGAACAGATTTCCCGGTTTCCATTCCTGCGAATCTCTGCCCCCTCACAACGCAAGCCAGTGGTTCTATGAAAACTCCATCTTCGTAAGAGATCTCGTCCGGCAGGAGATAAGTCCCATGGTAGACATTGATCTGTGGTATTCTCACGTATTCGGAGAAACCACCAGGATCGAAATTAGTGGTCCGCAATGTATCGCAGCAGGACTCATGGTCGTCCATACAATACTTGCACTCCCCGCAGGGAACATGATGGGAAACGAAAACTCGGTGACCTTCTTCGAAATCGGCGACTTCATCTCCAACTTGGACGATATCCCCAGCGATCTCATGACCCAGGACCAGTGGCGCCTTCTTGATCCTGTACCACTCCATCACGTCGCTGCCGCAGATACCGCTGGCAACCACCTTCACCAGAAGTTCACCAGGTCCGACTTCCGGCTTCGGCATCTCCTCTAGCCTGATGTCGTTGTTGTTGTAGTACATCGCCACGCGCATAGCCTTGGCTTCCTGGTGTTGAAGGGATCCGTGCCAGAATCGAGATGTTCACTTCCCCTTCTTGGGCTTCCTCTTATCGACCTTCGCCTTCTCTTTCTTGAAGACCTCGTGAGCTTCCTTGGGCGTGTGCTTCTTGTGAACGACGGACCTGACGCCCTTGATCATGGCTATCGGGTAATCGTGCTGCCAGATGTTCCTTCCCATGTCCACGCCCACGGCTCCCGCCTGAATTGCGTCGTACGTCATCTTGAAAGCGTCCAGTTCGGTCTTCAGTTTGGGTCCGCCGGCAATTACTATCGGTGCCGGAGTGCTCTCGACGATCTTGTCGAAACCATCGCAGTAGTAGGTCTTCACGATATGTGCTCCCAGCTCAGATGCGATCCTGCAGCAGAGGCCAAGATACCTTGCGTCCCTCTTCCCGAGCTCCTTGCCAACGGCCGTGACCGCCAACACTGGTATCCCGTGCTCCTCCCCCTGGTTCACCAGCTCGGAGAGGTTCATCAACGTTTGCTTCTCGTACGGTGTTCCAACGAAGATGGACAGGGCCACGGCCGAGACATTCAATCTCAAAGCCTCTTCCATGGAGGTCGTGATGCCCTCGTTGGCGAGGTTCTCCCCGATTATGCTCGTTCCTCCCGAGACCCTCAAGACGACCGGTGTGTTAGAGCCAGGGTCCACTGAAGATCTCAGAACTCCCCTTGTGAGCATCAACGCGTCCGCGTGCGGAAGCAACGGCTTGATGGTCTCCCTGGGGTTCTCCAGCTTCCTGGTCGGTCCCAAGAAATATCCATGGTCCACGGCCAGCATGACCGTGTGGCCGGTTCTCGGTTTGATTATCCTTGACAAACGGTTCTGCATTCCCCAATCCATTGTTACCCCTCTTCTATTGTCATAGTGCTGGAATTCTCAGCGTGTCTTGAAGCGAGGAGCGGATATTTAGATTTTGGTCTTTGGAAAGGTTTATTCTCCCCCACTCAATCTCCATCTTGGAGGATTGATAATGGATCTCATGTTGGGAGTTTTCCTTTCAGTTGGTCTTGCAGGGATCGGTAGTGGTATTGCAGCTGTCGCCATGTGGACTGCCTTCAGCTCGGAGCTCAAGAAGATTAGCGATGAAGAAAAGCGCAGGAAAATGGATAAAGAGCTCCGTCCGAAAACGCTAGTAACGATGACATATCCAACAACAGGGATCATGTTCGCGTTGGTGATTTACTTCATGGCCAGCAACAAGGACCTGATGACGGACGAGTTCTTCATCGCTCTATGCTTGAACATTGGAGTGAGCGCCTTCGTAGTCTCTATCGCCGAGGGTATTTACATCAGAGGAACCATGAAGGGCGTTTTCGAAAATCCTGAGCACTGGGGAAAGAGCGTTGCAAGCATGGCATTGTGCGAAGTAGCCATCATCTACTCATTGGTGATTGCTTTCGTTTCTATGGGAGAATTCAATGGTAATGCCGCAGACTTGATTCTACCCAACTACATTGTGATGTTTACATCCCTTGGGAGTTTAATCGTCGCTGGCCTTATGCTTCG
>JAZGCT010000191.1:0-6952 GCA_036477085.1 Thermoplasmata archaeon
TCTGGATTTCGTTCCGCCCCTGTTGATCTCACAGTTCGTCGCCGGGATGTTTGCGGGGCTTTCCCACCACTTCGTCAGGAACGTTGATTTTTCATTCGGCTCTCCAGATCTGAAGATCGCGGGAATATTGGGTGCCTGCAGCATCGTGGGCGTGGTGATAGCCGCCTTCGTTGCCGTATGGCTGGACCCGTTCATCCTCAAGCTGTACATCGGAGTGCTGGTCTTCGCCCTGGGAATCGTCATACTGGTGTTAATCGGCAGGACGTTCGTCTTCACCTGGGGAAGGATTGTTGGCCTGGGACTTGTCTCGGCGTTCAATAAAGGTCTCAGCGGAGGGGGTTACGGACCGATGGCCACTGGAGGCCAGATATTGTCGGGCGTGGAGACCAAGAGTGCGGTGGGGATAACATCACTGGCCGAGGGCATCGCCTCCATAGCCGGGGTAGCTGCCTGGATGTACGTTGGCTGGACGGAGATGGGCTTGACCATACCGCTCACAGTAGGTGCCATATTATCGGTCCCGTTCTCGGCGATTACTGTCAAGAGACTGCATGCGAGGAACCTGAGGGCCATCGTGGGATTGGCCATTATGGGGCTAGGACTCGTGATAATACTTCAAACGGTATTCACAGCGTGAGGTTTCGGAGGAATTCGAGATGATAAAGAAGGTATTGGTTGGCGTGGACATCAACATAGAAGAATGCATGCCGTTGGATTACACGGCGAGGCTGTGCAAGGTCTTGGACGCCGAACTGTTGGCCTTGCATGTGGTGGAGGAGCTTCAGGTCTACAGCCTCTTCGGGTCCGTACCCGCTCTCAAAAGGGAAGAGATAATGGAGGAGAGAAGAGCCATCGTCATGCAGGCCGAGCTACTTGGGGAGAAGTTCGGCATAAAGGCCACCGGAAGGCTGGTCGAGGGCATCTCTCCCGCCGAAGAACTGCTGAGGGAGGCCCATGCAGAAAAGATAGACCTGATAGTCGTCGGATGCCACGGCAGATCGGTGCTCATGGAAGCTTTGCTCGGCGGGGTCTCAAGCCAGATGGTTCACCACTCCAAGGTTCCAGTCCTGGTAGTCAAGAACCCGAGAGGGTTCTCCAAGATACTCATGTGCACGGGAGGCTCCAAATACGCCGACGATGCGATCGATTACGCATCGGTGATAGCTGAAAAGGCTGGATCTGAGGTGACGATCCTCAGCGTTGCACCATCGGACGACCCGAAGATCATGGAACACGCAACCGAGATAGCGAGGACCGGAGCCGACGCACTGAAGCAGAAGGGGATCGATGCGACCCCCAAGGTCAGCAGTGGTCATCCAGCAGAGGAGATCCTGAAGGAAGCGAGGAAGGGGGACTACAGACTCATTGTGATGGGCTACAAGGGAACATCGGCGGTCGTTGACCTTCTCCTGGGAGATGTCGTGTCCAAGGTAATGCACCACTCCCGCAGGCCAACGCTGATCTTCAGAGAGGATCCAAAACAAAGGAAGCCGGCGAAAGGTTAGATCGAGATCTTGAATCAAGGAGGAGGATGTACTTGGGGAAGAAATCGGAGAGAGCGAAGGACATAGCGGGAATGCTGGGTCTGGGAATGATATTCGGGACTGGGCTCATCACGATAATAACATGGCTGGTAGCGTGGTGGAACGGCGTCACGACAGGGACATACAAAGTGATGGTGGACATCAACTCGGCGGGAGAGATGTTCGCGGAATTCTGGCTCATCTGGATAGTATTGGGGTTCTCCATCTGGGGGATGTACTGGTATGTCCACGAGGCATTTCTGGAAGAACATGAGATCGAATAGTCGAAGGGGGGACATCTAAATGCTTCTCTCGGGAATATTAGAAGATGCTGACGAGAAACATGGTAACGAGCCAGCGGTCGAGTGTGGTGCAACCAGGTTCACGTATTCGGAACTGAACGACAGGGTGGAAAGGTTCGCTTGGGCTCTGAAAAAGCAGGGTATTGGATTCCCCGACAGGGTTGCCCTTGTTCATAGAAACTGCCATTATTTCCTCGAAAGCTACTTCGCCACAGCCAGGATCGGGGCAGTCTCCGTGCCTGTGAACTTCCGGTTGTCGGTCAGCGACATAGCGTACATACTGGAGGACTCAGGATCGAGATCGGTCATTGTGGAAGGTCATTTATACGAAAGCGTCAGGCCAGCACTGGAACAGACTCCGAGTTTGGACCTCATAGTTGTCACTGGGGAGTCATCCGATCTGGACCTTCCTGACCGAGCGGTTAGGTACAGCGATTTCATAAAGAAGAGCCGCCAGGAACTCCCGAAACCGGAGATACGGGATGATGGGATCGCCAATCTCTACTACACAAGCGGAACGACCGGGAAACCCAAAGGCGTCATCCTGACGCATCGCAATAACTACATCCATGCCGTCAACACGATAAAGGAGATCCAGCTGAACAGGAAGGACACCTGGCTACACGTGTCACCGATGTATCATCTCGCCGACGCATGGTCCACATGGGCGATCACAATGGTGGGAGGAAAGCACCTGTTTGCGCCAGAGACCGACGCTGGGAAGGTCCTGCGGACGATTGAGAGCGGCAGAGCGACGGTCAGTAACTTCATCCCCACGATGTTGGCCAGAATTATGAACCATCACGACATAGACGGTATCGATCTCAGCAGCTTCCGGTTGGTCATGAGCGGCGGAGCTCCCATTGCGCCAGATGTAATAAGGGATGTCATTGAGACATTCGGATGCGAATACATTCAAACGTACGGACTGACCGAGACCAGTCCTTATCTCACCATGACGATTCTGAAAGATCGGCTCAAGAATCTGCCGTTCGAAGAGAGGTTGGAGTATCTGGCGACCGCGGGCAGGCCTTTCAAGGATGTGCAGTTGAAGGTGGTCAGGAAGAATGGAGAGGAAGTCGAGCCGGACAACAGGGAGGTCGGTGAGATAATCGCAAAGGGAGAAACGATAACTCCAGGATACTGGAGACTTCCTGAAGAGACCGAGAAGAGGATAGTGGACGGTTGGCTTCATACGAGAGACCTGGCGACGGTCAACCCGGAGGGATATGTCACGATAGTGGATAGGATGGACGATATGATTATCACTGGAGGAGAGAACGTCTATTCCATTGAGGTGGAGAATGTGCTGAATGGCCATCCGAAGGTCTCGGAAGCCGCTGTCATAGGTCTGAAGGATGAGATATGGGGTGAAAGGATAGTCGCGATAATAGTCCCTAAGGGGGAAGTACCGACCGAACAAGAGATAATAGATTACTGCAAGAGAGAACTGGCGTCGTTCAAGGCCCCGAAAGAGATCATTCGTACCGATGAAATCCCGATGACGACCTCAGGCAAGATCAAGAAGAACCTCCTCAGGCAGAAATATGGTGGCTGAGTCTCGCGAATGACTATTCTGGGATCTCGCCACCCTGGGTGAAGTAAGTGATGTAGTTAAGTCCCCTCTTGGCGATCATTGAACTGGGTTTCAGTTCCTGAGCCTTCTCGAAGAAGGGTCTGGCCTCCTCGTATCTCTTCATGCTCTGAAGGGTGGTCCCTTTCTTGGCGTAGGCATCCGGGTTGTCTGGAGAGAGTTCGATGGCCTTGTCAAAACATTCGCCCGCGTTCTCCAGGTTGCCCAAGGTCAGGTGGCAGACGGCATACTTGTACCAGAAGGTCCCGTCACTCGCTTTGTCATCCACGGATCTCTCGAACTTCCCCAAGTCGTTCTTGGCCTTCTCTACTGCTTTGAGCGCCTTCTCTTTCCCGGGTCCGGCCAGAGGGTGGTCAGATGAAAGATCGGTTGCCTCCTCGTAATACTTGTGGGCCTCTGCCTGGTTCCCGTAGAATGCTTCAATACGCCCCTTGAACTCCAGGTCGTTCGCCTTGATCCGGTTGATCTTCTTCTCGAACTTCTGCTCCCGGGCAACGTCGCCCAGGGTCGTTGCGAGGTCCTTCAGGTCGGCATACACTTCAGGAGAGTCCAGGGGTCTCCAGAAATAGTCCTCCGCCTCATCCACTTTGACATCGATCTTGGCCAGAACATCCTTTGCTCTTGAGGGATCCGAGACCTGAACGCTCCCAGAAGGGTCCCTCTGGAACCCGATGTCCGAAAGCGCTTGCAGAATCACCTTGACGTTCTCACCCATATCCAGAGTCACATTTAAGTTTTCCAATGAAGTCATGACAACCACTCCTCCAACGTTCTAGGCGCATTAAAGCTTTTTCAATCCTAGGTCTGGTCATTCCTTGAGGTTCTCTGCATGAAGGTCCAGATGGTCATTTTCGATCTCGACCAGGGCTCCAAAGAACTCCTTCAGTCGCTCTTCAGTGATTTCGTCCCGGAACTTGGTGTAGGCCTTTATGGCCCTGTCTTCCCTTTCCCAGCCTTCCTGTGAATTGGCCTTGAACTCGCTGGAACAAGGAACGGATTCCAAACCTGGTTTGTTCATCTTAAGGAACTTGCATATTGAAGAAGCGTGTTCGTTCTCGACCTTCTTCAAGGCCTTGAACTTCGCGAGACCGTACTCATCGCCGGCTTCCTTTGCGGCATCCATCGCGCATGAGTAGAACGCTGTGTTGTCCAGTTCCAGTTTCAATGCGGCCTCAAGGTCAGCCCGTGCGACATCACTGAGCTCCACGTTGAACTCGTTGGGCTTCCAGTCCTCCGCCATAACGAAATACTCTGTTACTGCTCCGCAGAACGGACATCTTGTGGGAGCTTCTGTCCCAATATATGGATCCCCGCATATTCTACATCTGAATACTCTGACTTTTGACATTTGCCTCACCCCGCAGGATTCTCGTTCCCAAACTTGATGGTCCTCATACTTCTATCAGCTTATTTTATTCTTTCTCATTTCTATAGTATCGCCATCAGAACATTAATCTACACCCATGGTTATCATCGAGACAGCATCGAATACTGAAGCAGGAGGGAGATGTCCTGGGCCGAAGAGGGGCTCCATTAGTTAAGTATTCTGAGCAGGTCAGAGAGCCTGTCAATAGGTCAGCAATATGGGGCGGAGTTCTATTATTGATTGGCACCTTCACTTATCTAGTAAGCGTATTGTTGTTCCTCAACTGGTGCTTCGGCACAGGTTTCCTCATGCTCACAGCGGGGACGTTTCTCACGGGATTTGGTGCGATGCTGATGTGGAAGATCCGAGGATTGGCTGGAATCTTGTTCTCGATAGCCAGTGTGCTACTTTTCACGACCTACTTATTTTGGGGAGCCTGCTAGAAGGAGGTTCGTATTCCGATGCCGCGTCTGCAGTTAGCGTTGCCCGTTCATGGGATACAGATCAGGCACCCATCCTCATCCCTCCGTATCAGGTCGTGCTTCCAACACATTCAGCCTCTCGAGCGAGTTCGTATGATCTGAGAGTTCAGAAACCAATCGCAGATACGGGTCATGTATCAGGTGGATAAGAAGAAAGGACTACATGCCCATCAGACCGTTGTACAACGCCCTTGCCAAAGATATCCTCTCTTTACCCTTTGGAGCGTCTATCTCAGAGTGGCAGAAGTAGGATCCCACGCCCGAGACGTTAGCGCCAAGTAGACCGACCTGATCTGTGTCAATGAATGTGTTGACCGTTGCCGTTTGGTTCTCGACAAAGAATGTGACCGAGTATTCTCCACCGACACCTTCGTCCCTTATCTCAACCTCGCAGAGAGTGCTTGACTGGTAGTTCGTGGCCCTGACCCTCACCACGTCGTAACTCTCGACATCGACCTCCCACAATGGAGCGAAGAGCACTGTCAAGGTGACGACGAAAAAAACGATGACGAGGATTCTCCTCTTTCGTAGGTCTTCATCGGCAGTTGTTTCCCCTGCTGGTTTCGGCGGTTCTGTAACTTCCTCCGGTGGTGCTGGTACTGAGTATTCCTCCACGAAGCTTACCCCCCCGCGGCTATATCCCTTTGTTCTGCAATATCTAGCGGAGAGATAAATAGATTGCTTTGACATTCTCAAGAACGAATGATTCATTAGCTCCATGTCGATTCTCTTGTTGACCGTTTTACAGCTGAACTTGCGGGGATGTTGAGCGTTCTTTGAAGGAGAAAGGAATCCTTGAAGGTGGGAAGTGGCATGAAGAAAACAGTCAATGGTGGTACAACGTTATCAATCACAAGAATATTTGTACTAGTTATTGGCTTTGTACATAGCTGACAGAACAGAGGAGGAATTTGGATATGAGTAAGAAAGCAAAGAAGGAGAACAAAGAAAAGAAAAAGAAGAAGGTAGAGATTGTTTGCGAGAGGTGTGGAGAGAAGATAGATACAAAAAAGTCGTACTATCAAATCAATTACGATAAGGGAGAAGATGTCATAGACAGGTTTGAGTGTTCCCCGTGCTATCTTGCACACGTGAATATCTGAGCAAAAGAGAGATTACTGTTGTCGTTGCCGGAAGTGCGTTCAGAGCCTTGGCTCATTCGCTCTCTTCGGCAGGGTGCGGTGGCTGGAAGTTGAAGTTCAGGTTCTAATCGTACCGTCCAAAACCGGTTCTGATGGAAGATTATAAGTATAGATGCATCACCTACGCAGTATCGGTGATGCAATTGGTACGAGTGACTACGGACCTGCCAAAAACCATGAACAATGAGTTGGACGCTCTCGTAGCGGTTGGCCTCTACAAAAGCAAAAGCGAGGCCTTGCGCGACGCTCTCAGGGAATTGCTTTTCAAATACAGGGACAAGATCACAGACATAGATGATCTGAGGAGGGAAATGGCCACCGTTAAAGGCAAGATGAGCGATACCGTGGTTGATGCAAGAGAGTGAGCAATGACGAAGATCTACTATTTCGACTCTTCTGCTCTTGTCAAGAGGTACCATTCAGAGAGAGGAACAGAGATAGTTGACAAGATACTTGATGAACTTGGAAAGGGTGATGAAGGGGTCATCTCCCATTTCGCCATCTTGGAGATTGTATCAGCCCTACGAAGAAAACTGAAGTCCA
>JAZGCT010000192.1:0-4476 GCA_036477085.1 Thermoplasmata archaeon
ACAGACATGCGATACGGAAGGCCCAGGACGTTCTGAGAGATGCTGCAGGCAACTTCTACATCAACGACAAGCCAACGGGAGCTGTGGTCGGCCAGCAGCCCTTCGGGGGAGCAAGAGCATCGGGGACGAACGATAAAGCGGGAAGTCTTCTCAACCTGATAAGGTGGGTCTCGGCCAGGACGATCAAGGAGAATCTCAACCCGCCAAAGGACTACAGGTACCCGTTCCTGAAAGAGGATTAGGCACTATCCATTGCGATCTTGTCAACCCACTCGGGATCGAACCTTCTCTTCATTCTTTCCTCGCTGCGGGACATGATTCCGACCGCCCTTTTCTTGAATTCGTCAATTTCCTCATCAAAGGCCCGACTCAGCCTGTTGTTGCATTCTTTGGTCTGCTCCTCCCCAGCACCTTGAGTGACCAGGATCTCCCCCATGACCGAGAGCATCATGGACTTGTTCAGATCGGCAAAGGCCTGGTATGTCTCAATCTCTGCCTTGTCTAGCTCGGTCAGGAAGCTCGCAAGGAGGTGAGTGGTGGCTCTGATCTCATGGCTGGTCTCCTTCTCGCTCCTCCGGTGTATCATGAATGAGACCAGGAAGGTGAATATCAACCATCCTCCCACAGCTGTCAGTATGGATCCCCATGGCGATGCTTGGGTATCGCTCAGAGTCGTGAACGCAATTCCTGCTTCTGCTGGATTCCCGATCATTGCAATCCCAATCACAAGAATCGCAATTGCCACAAGAGCGTACACCAAGAAGTCCATGTGGCCTCTCACGGTTTTCATTAACTCGTTCTGGCTCATGGTCGTAAGATTACTACCTTGAAGATATTATTTGTGCTCAGGAAAAATCCAAGAAAAGTGGGGGCACTGGGATTTGAACCCAGATCAGCTGGTTTCCACCATGCAGAGATATCCTCTGCATGAATTGATTACGGGTCATTGCTCCAGTTAGTCATCACCTGTCAGCAAACCCGTTGGCAATCACGCCCATAACTGGAGCCAGCGAGGATACCGTGTTACCCCATACCCCCATAGGGCCTATCGCTTCCGCATCTTCTGCTTTCTCTTCCGGCGGCGCATCTTCTTCTTCCTCCATTTCCACCGCTGCTTTCCGCGTTTCTTCCACACTCGTGAACTGCGTTTCATCGATAGACCTCAAAGGCAAATTGGGACAACTGAAGACCAATGCCATGAGCCTTCTGGGAATAGAGAAGGTTTCCATATAAACTCTTCGGCTTTCGATGATTCTCAAAAAAGTTTAGAGGGCGAGATCCAAGGTCTCCACGTCGTCCACCTTCCCGGAGGCAGAGATGGGTTTTTGAGTGCCTGGGGGAGAGACCCAGAACAACTAAGAGTCGTTTGCTCATTGGTCCCGGTCCCATTTCTAAGCTCCCAACAACGGAAGCAACGATGGGTTCTCTCTGCCTTTTCTCGCCCGTTGTTAGTGAATTCTTCAATGGTTATATTGGTTATTAGCAATAATTAGGAAATCTAAGAAGTGATATCGGACTTGTTTCTGAGGATTGAAGTTCGGCGTTGTCAAATCGTTATCGAAACATCGAGTGATTCAACCATCTAGCATGCATCATGGTGGCAAATGAAAACGCTTATTTACAATCAGTCTTTACTTGGCACGGAAACGTCGATTGGTGGATGGATCCACCGAACGCCTGAAGGTGGGTAGGGATTGAGTATTCAGGAATTGGAGAAGCCAGTAGGTTGCATCGAGACCATGGCGGCCACGCACCGAAGCGGTGGGGTCACGATTACGGACCTCATCAGGAATGTGGGAATGTCGCAGAAGACCGCTTATTCTTCTTTGGAGAAGTTGATGGACCTGGACCTGCTGAAATGCGAGGATCTGGTGGATGGTGGCAGGGCGGTTCGAAGGTACTCGACGAGGGATAAGGCCGAAAAGCTTGCCATGTATCTTGACGCTGTTTGTACCACCATGAAGGAACTGGAGAGGAAGAACGGGACCCGGAACTTGAACAGGTTGCCGGTCGGTAGTCTGGCGATTCTCATAAAGATTTACAAGGAAGGTTTCATGACCATCTCGGATTTGCGTGAAGAGGATGGCATGTGCGGGAACACGGCGTATTCGGCATTGGGTTCACTGAAGGAATCTGGTCTGATCTTTCAAGAGGTGGAGAGCGAGTTCCCGAGAACGGTGAAGAAGTACAAGCTCACTGAGGATGGGGCTTATCTGGGGAAGATTCTGGATCTGGCCGATATGGCGATGATGCTTCTGAATGAACAAGATTGAGAGAAGGAGCTCATGGGAGAGTGGACCGGACGGGACTCGAACCCGCGGCCTCTACCATGCCAAGGTAGCGATCTTCCAGCTGATCTACCGGCCCTTCCCGACTCAATGGCAAGAACGGAATAAATACATTTCTAACTCATCTAGTAGAATTTCTTAAGCGTCTCTTGGTGGCGGACCCTCTCTCCCTCGATGGGCACTGGATATTCCCCGATCAGGCAACCGCAGCAAAGATCCTCTATGGGGTGACCGATAGCTTCAACCAAGCCCTCGAGACTGATGTGGACTAGAGAATCCGCTCCGATCTCCTCCGCGATCTGCTTCTCGTCCTTCGCATTGGCGATGAACTGTTCCCTGGTCTTCATGTCAATGCCCAGGTAGCACGGATGTCTTACCGGGGGACAGCCTATCCGAACGTGAACCTCCTTTGCGCCAGCCTTCTTCAGTATCTGGACGATCTTTCTCATGGTCGTTCCGCGGATGATGCTATCGTCGACCACCACTACCCTCTTCTCCTCGACGAGCGACTTGACGGGGTTCAGTTTCAAAAGGACGCTCAGCTCCCTGTCCCTTTGCTCCGGTAGTATGAAGGTCCTCTCCACGAACCTGTTCTTGATCAGGCCCTCGGCCATGGGGATCACGGACCCATCCGCGTAACCTGCTGCATGTGCTCTGCCTGAATCTGGAACAGGGAATACAGCGTCCGCCTCCGTCGGGCTCTCCACAGCCAGTATCTCTCCTATCCTCCTCCTGACGTCGTAGACGAGCTGTCCGTCCAAGCAGTTGTCAGGCCTTGAGAAATAGACGTACTCGAACATGCAGTGCGCCGTGTGTCTGGGCGTCGAAATCTGGTACGACTTTGCCACGTTTGCACCGACCTCCACGATCTCCCCGGGTTTGAGGTCCCTAACGAGCTCCGCATCAAGAAGATCAAGCACTGGCGTCTCCGAGGCGATGACGTGACCGTCCTTCATCTTCCCAAGGCACAGCGGCCTGATGCCGTGCGGGTCCCTTACGGCAAACAGCCTGTCGCCGATAAGTATGGCTAGGGAATATGCCCCCCTGAGCTTCCCGAGCGTTCTTGAAATGGCCCTGGTCGGATCGGTCGAGGCTTCCAGCTCACCTGCCAGTATCCGAACGATGAACTCGGTGTCCGACAGACCCTCCAGCCCGGCTCCCTTCTTCCTGAAATGATCCCTCAGAGCTTCCGCATTGGTCAGCTCTCCGTTGTGGCAGACTGCGATATCCCCTTTGGTGGTCTTTGCCATGATCGGATGTGCTTCGTCGGCCGTCTTCATCCCTGTGGTTGAGTACCTGACGTGTGCTATTCCGACGTTCCCTTCCAGCTCATCCAGGATATCCTCGTCGAATACTTCGTGCACCAGTCCCGCGTCCTTGTGCCATCTCGTCCTGGTTCCGTCGGACACCGCCATTCCCGCGGCTTCCTGACCCCTGTGCTGGATGACCTTGAGACCGAATAAGAGTTTCCTTGAAACTGATGAATCCGAACATACCCCGACCAAACCGCAGCACTCTCTGGCTTTCATTCTATTCCTCGTAGTCCGGAAGCGTCTTCTGGAAGCGGTGCATCTCGCACGGGATGTCCAGGGGATACTTGTCGGTAACGCACCCCAAGCACAGGTCCTCTTTTGGGATTCCTATTGCATCCACAACCCCATCGACGCTGATGTATCCCACCGAATCTGCGGTGGTCTCCTCCCTTATTTCCTCGATTGTCTTCTCGTTGGGCAGGAACTGTTCCCTGTTCTCCATGTCGATTCCAAGAGAGCATGGTGCTATCAATGGCGGCGATCCTATCCTGACATGAACTTCCTTGGCGCCAGCGCCCCTGACCGCCTCCACGATTCTGGTTATCGTGGTTCCCCGGACGATGCTGTCGTCCACCAAAACTACCCTCTGGCCCCTTATGACGTTGGGTATGGGGTTCACCTTCTCTCTTACACTGATGTCCCTGGACTTCTGGTCAGGCATGATGAACGTCCTTCCGACGTACCTGTTCTTCATCAATCCTTCAATGACTGGAACATTCGTCTTGTGCGAAAAACCGTAGGCGTGTGACCTGCCTGAATCGGGTATGGGTATCACCAGGTCCGCATCCACAGGATGCTCCTCGGCGCACCGCGCTCCGGCTCTCTGCCGAACCTCGTAGATGTTCCTCCCCTCCAAGATGGAGTCCGCCCTGGCG
>JAZGCT010000193.1:0-2001 GCA_036477085.1 Thermoplasmata archaeon
GTCCTCTCTTGACAACTTTGTTACTCTGATGTCTTCCAGCGTGGCCTCGCAACTGCAGAGCGACCTCCATCGCCCTATGCAATCCTGCTGCTTCAATCAGGTTACCGCATCCGAGAGATCCACCGGACACGTTCACCGGCAGCCTGCCTTGAGCATCGAAGCGACCTTTCCTCAACTGTCTTCCAGCTTCTCCTTTTCTTGCCAACCTGGCGGCCTCAATGTGCTGCAGTTCCTTGTACGAGAATTTGTCATCAATCTCCGCGAAATCAATGTCACTTGAGGGATTCTTGATCCCGGCCATCTTGTATGCCATCTTTGTCGCGAGCTGCGCATATTCCGCCCTGCCCCAGTCCCGGTTCTCCAGCCATGGGGTATCAGATGACCAACCGACACCCGTGATCCAAATGGGGTTGTCCGTGATCTCCTTCGCCCTTTCGGCCGATGCAAGTACCATCACGATCCCGCCGTCCACGAGATTGCTGATGTCCAACTGCCTCAATGGTGAAAAAACCTGGGCCGATCTCTTGACGTCGTCCTCTGTGAGCTTTGTACCATAAGCGGAAGATGCGTTCTTCAATGCGTTCGTCTTGTTCTTCACCACCACTCTGGCGCAGTCCTTCTCGGTGCACTTCGAATCTCTCAGGAAGCGCCTCATCTCCATGCCGACGATGTAATGTGGATGCCCTCCCAGTGGTCGGTTATATATTGGATCGAGCGCAAAGGCCAGAACGTCATCATAGGTCAACAGGTCTGAGATCTTGGAGTGTGATTCAACCGCGACGGTCTCCGCGGCGCCTGACATTATCTGCATGTAAGCAAGAGCGAGACCCTGAATCCCATCACCACTTACAGTGCAGCAGGACCTCATGGCAGCACCAATCTGGTCGGGCACGAACTCGTCGTAGATGCTGAAACCTTCCCAATAGTCCTCGGCGCAGGTGATGAAACTGTCAATGTCCCTTCTGGCGTTGAGACCTGCATCGTCATAAGCACGCGACGCGGCCTCGTACATAAGCTCCTTCCAGGAATACTCATCGGTCTTCGGCCTAAAGGCAGTGTTACCTATGCCGACAACAGCCACATTCTTCTTCATTAGGTCACTTCTGAGGGTGATTCACAATCCTACCCTTCCCCCGACCCCCAATATTCGGGAGCGATAAAAAGGTTGTTGAGAGGGGCATTCAGACCTGCCGGAACCGACATACGTGATAACGATTCCAGAAATGTGGGAGAGTCGACCCAGACCCGTGACCCAACAGGAAAAAGTAGTTATAAGCATCTGGTATTTGGATACAAAGCTCGATGATTCGCATGTACGACAAGTCCAAGCTCGAAGAAATCGAGAGCGAGTTCCAGCGATGGAGGAAAGAGTGTCTGGACAAGAGCATCGAGACGCTTCCGGAGAGGGACCGGCCGTTCTTCACGACATCGTCCGTTCCAATCGACAGGTTGTACACTCCGCTGGACCTGAAGGACTTTGACTACGCCGAGAAACTGGGCATGCCTGGGGAGTATCCGTTCACCAGAGGGGTGCACCCGACTCTGTACCGCAGCAAGTTGTGGACCATGAGGATGTTCTCTGGATTTGGAACTGCTGAGGAGACGAACAAGAGATACAAGTACTTACTTCATCACGGAGAGACTGGCCTGAGCGTTGCGTTTGATTTTCCGACCCTTTACGGTCATGACACGGATAACCCGAAGTCCGAAGGGGAGTTCGGCAAGTGCGGCGTTGCGATCTCATCTCTGAAGGACATGGAAATCCTCTTCGACGGGATCCCGGTTGACAAGATAAGCACCAGCATGACCATCAACGGACCTGCACCTATCGTGTGGGCATTCTACATAGGAATGGCCGAGAACAAAGGGATATCACCCACCCAGATCTCCGGTACGATACAGAACGACATCTTGAAAGAGTATATCGCGCAGAAGTCGTACATCTTCCCGCCCGAACCATCCATGAGGCTCATAGTTGACGCATTCGAATACGGATACAAG
>JAZGCT010000194.1:0-12712 GCA_036477085.1 Thermoplasmata archaeon
CCAGAAGCCATCTAATTGACTGTGCATACAACTAACGAGATATCCGAATACGAATCATTTATGATGAGGCAATATGAGATTCTCGACAAAGAGTCTGAATGGTTTTCCTTGGACGAACTTGACTGAGAACGTAATAGAATTAAGTACTGCTACCACTTTTTGCCAAGCAATGAAGAAAGCGATGAGCAGCTTCGACCTCATGGCGGTCGTACAAGAGCTGCAGTCCTTGATCGGCGGCCGATTCGACAAGGCCTATCAGACCGGTGATGAGCTCTCGATCAGAGTGAGCTCCAAGGACTTCGGAAAAAAGAACATATTCACCAAGGCCGGGAAGTGGTTCTTCATTCGCGACCACAGGAAAGGTGAGGGACATCCTGGAACCTTCGCAATGGTCCTGAGAAAGCACCTGTCCAACGCAAGATTGGTATCTGCAGAACAGCATGATTTCGATAGGGTCGTTGTCATCGGATTCGAGAAGAAAGAGAACTTCGAGCTGATCTACGAGCTGTTCGGAAAGGGGAACGTCGTTCTCATCCAGGATGGTAAGATCGTCAACCATTTCAGAAGGGAGTCCTGGAGCAGCAGGGAGATCAAGATAGGCGAGGAATACAAATTCCCGCCAAGCCACCACGATCCCAAATCGCTTTCAATGGAAGAGTTCGGGTCAATCATCAAGGAATCCGAGAAAGACCTCGTCCGAACACTTGCACTTGACCTGAACCTGGGCGGCCAGTATTCCGAGGAATTATGCCTTCGGTCCGATATCGACAAGAAATCTCCTGCCAATGAACTGTCCGGTGACCAGATTAGCCGGGTCCACCAGGAATTGCAGGGCATCATCAAGTCCATCCAGACCGAGCTGTCACCTACACTGGTTACCCAAGAGCAAGAGACCATCGATGTCACTCCCATTCCCCTGAAGGTCCACGAGGGACTGGACGTCATCTCATTAGACACTTTTTCAGAAGCCTTGAAGAGCTTTGTCTCCTCCATCACAGAGGATGTGGAAGAGGTCGAGGAGGATGATGAGACCGCCAGATTCGAGAGAATGATAAGGCAGCAGGAAGTGGCCATCGAAGAATCAGTTAAGAAGGAGGCCCAGTACAGGGACGTAGCGGACTACATTCACGCGAATCCAGGGCCCTTCGAATTAGTGCTGAAAGAGCTACGGTCTGGCAAGACCAAGGACCCCCTGGTCGAATCCATTGACCATAAGAACCACACGGCATCTATCGTCCTCCCCAACCAAAAAAAGTTCATCCTTCAATACAACAAAAGCGTCTATGACAACGCCAATATCTTCTACGAGAAGGCCAAGAAGGAGAAGGCAAAGAGAGGAAGGCTGAAGGATGTCATCGCCGAGACCCAGGAGGAAATAGAGAAGGCTGCGAAGCAGAGGGCCAAGAGGGAGAAGTATCCCAGAATAGAACCCACAAAGCAGTACTGGTTCGACGCGTACAGATGGTTCATATCAAGCGAAGGAAATCTGGTCATAGCTGGGAGGGACGCCAGGAGCAACGACAGGATAGTGAAGAAGCACCTCAAGGATGGCGACAGGTACGCTCACGCCGAGGTCAGAGGCGCTCCGAGTGTGGTCATAAAGGACGGATCTAGTGCCAGTGAAGTCACTTTGAAAGAGGCGTGTCAGTTCGCGGTTACTTTCTCAAAGGCCTGGAGCTCGAAGCTGGCCGGAGGTTCAGCGTATTGGGTCAAGCCAGAGCAGGTCAGCAAGCGTCCGGAGTCGGGGGAGTTCCTGCCGAAAGGTGCCTTCGTTATCAGGGGCAAGAGAAATCATTTCCGGGATCTGGAGATGGAGGTGGCTGTTGGCGAGATCGTCTACCAGGACGCAAGGAAGGTCATGTGCGGTCCCCCAAGTGCCGTGGAGGCACACAGTGAAAAAGTCATCGTTATTAGACCAGGGGAAACCAAGAAGGAGACCATCGCAAGAGAGCTGAGCCAGATGTTCCAGGCCCCCATCGACGAGATGGTCAGGATCCTGCCCCCTGGCGACATCGAAATCCAGAAATGAGCCTGGAGCCAGAGTGCGAGCTCCTTCGCGGACTTCGAAATCTTAATATGCAACATTCGGTGATATGAGGGTACGATGCACGCAAATCTCAGAGTGTTCGGTCTGTTTATGGTGTTGATGTCCATATTCGTTCTCATAGGCTGGGTCCTGGGCGGATTCTTCTTCGGAGATTACTGGTGGGTCGCAATTGCGCTCTTTCTTGGTATAGCGATAGCCATCAATGTCATCTCGTACTTCTACAGCGACAGGATAATCATGTGGTCGTACAAGGCCAAGATAGCCACACCCAGGGAAGCTCCGAGGCTCTACAAGAGCGTCCAGAGGGTGAATTCGTTCTTCAGGCTTCCTGAACCCAGGATCGCCGTCATACCTTCTGACACCCCAAATGCCTTCGCCACTGGAAGGAATCCAAGCAAGGCCGTCGTGGCAGTCACGAACGGACTGCTCAAGATGCTCACTGACCGGGAACTGGACGGGGTGGTTGCTCACGAGCTCGCCCATGTCAAGAACAGGGACATCCTTGTGATGACCGTGGCCGCCACCGTTGCCGGAGCTATCGCCTTCCTGGCGAGGATAT
Organism: Thermoplasmata archaeon; assembly: GCA_036477085.1. Taxonomy (GTDB): domain Archaea; phylum Thermoplasmatota; class Thermoplasmata; order RBG-16-68-12; family SOIM01; genus JAGLME01. The sequence goes on from JAZGCT010000194.1 coordinate 2,607, forward strand.
TCTGGTTTAACATGCTATTTGGAAGGAGAAGGCAGGCCGATGTCGGGACCCTCCTTATCATCGTCGTAGTGGCCATCACCGCGCCCCTTGCGGCTCTACTTATACGCCTAGCAATATCCAGAGGCAGGGAATACAAGGCGGATCGGACAGGTGCAATGACCATTCACAGGCCCAACGACCTTGCGGACGCTTTGCTCAAGCTGGAGCAGGCCAACAAGAGGAGACCCATATCGAGGGGAAATCCGGCTTCGTCATCGCTTTTCATAGTGAACCCCTTCCGCGGTAACATGCTTGCCAGGATGTTCTCCACTCATCCCCCGATGGAGGAAAGGGTCAAGAGGCTGAGAAAGTTGGCAATGGAAACGGTTAGCCTTTAATCGTAGAAACGGGTTCTGGTTCTTGGGTATGAGATGCTTCTTGGTTGCTCTGGGCGATATGTGGGCTTGATTCCGAAGACCCTGGCTCTCGTTTTCTGTCTGATACTGGTCATCTCAGGAGGTTCAACATCCCCGACCAGCATTCGTGCGGTTGATTCCGATCGTTCGAACTCGGACAGCGGTCCCCTTCTCGCTCAAACGGAATGGCACATGGAGAACTTCACCAAGACCGCACAGTTCTTCGCAAGTCTGCAGGGCCTGGACGGAGGGATGATGGAGGCCGAGGACAACCCCTTCGAGAACACGGACAACACTCTGGAATCCATCTGGGTCTGGTGCAGATACTTCGAACTCACTGGCGACAACACCTATTATCAGAACGTTCTGGCTGCCTGGAATTATTCGATTCTTCATCCGGCATGGCTGGAAGACGATTCCGGCAAGGTCTACAGTTCCTCATGGGCGCTGGCGGCTGAACAGAGATTCAGAACCGTGTACAATGATTGGTCCTACAGCTGGTATTCGAACGCATCCATGCAGTTCATCACCAACGAGACCGGATGGGAGCCTGCATTCTTCTTCACGGCAGTGACCAAGGTCCACATCCGTGGTTGGGCGGCTGGGAACGTGTACAGGTACGCCTTGTTCTCTGGCAATCAAACCGCAAGGTCCCTTGCACTTCGATTGGGCAATCTGACGATGGCATCAATCGAGGCGAACCCCGCATATCTGTCCACACAGGGCTGGGCCCTTGCTGGAGGAACATCTATGTGGGGCATATGGCAGTCTTCGATGCAGGAGTACCCCAACGTGACCTGGATGCAGACATATGGGCCGTTTCTCAGTACCGAGGTCACCACACCCGGAATGGGCCCGGGAAACAGCCAGGTGGGATGGGAGGCGTGGTACGCAGGAGGCCATCTCGGAATCTGGGACATTACCGGCGAGGACATCTATTATCTCAACTTCCTCAACATAACGGACAGGCAGATGGCGGCGGACGGGGACGATGACGGCGGTCTGCCTACCAACTACGGTGACCCGGACAACACCGACGAGTCGTGGGTGACCAGCTACAGGGCGTACATGATCTTGGACGAGTTCAACAAGATGCCAAGCGGGAATCCGCCGCAGGCTGCGGATCTTCAAAAAGTCGAATTGTCGGTGAGCAAGCAAGATATCGTTCTGGAATGGTCTCTGTCACCTGACGATGGGGGCGGAGAAGCGGATGTGTTCGTCTATGAAATCTACCTCGGCAGGAACAGCCTCTTTTGCGGATATGGGACATTCAACTCAACACCTCTGGGCGTCGTCTTCGCCGGGACGACAAGCTTTGTACATGTGGGCGGCGGGATGGATCCCGACAACCTCTTCTATTACATCACAACGAGGGACTATCAGGCGTGGAGGAACACGTCACGCGTATTGGGCGGTAAATGCCACATCATGACGGCCTCCAATGCGAACTTGGTCTCCATTCCATTCCAGACAAGCTATACTGATCCGGCGTCAATGCTCCAGATTCAACAGAATGGTGTCCTATGGGCGTACCATACCAGCGACCAGCTCAACCCTTGGAAATCATACTCTCCATCAAAACCGTTCAATGACCTGACCTACGTCAATGAGAGCATGGGGATCTGGGTCTTCACTCCTGAGTCTAGCCTCTGGACGGTCACTGGCATTGTTCAAACTCAGATCTCCATAGAGATCAAGGCTGGCTGGAACCTGATCGGCTTCCCATCCATGACCCAGCGTACGGTCGGGGACCTCTTGAGCGGGATCTCCTACGATCGTGTGGAAGCATATGCGCCGGTCGGTCCATTCAATCTTCAAAAGGTCAATGATACGCACCTGCTGACAGCCGGCGAAGCACTGTGGGTCCACGCTCTCGCTGATGGCACAATTCAAATCCAGAACTAATCCTTTCTAAGTAGACCATCCAGCACGTTCGTTATTTCGGAATAATAGGCCCTTGCCTTGTATTCTGGGTAGAAGTATGCGCTCGTGATCTTCGCCTTGATGCTCTTGTACGGGAAGTTGGTCTCGAAGACGCTGTTCCATCTAGGAGGATCGATGCCGTAGGACTGTCTCAGTTTGACTAGGACGTGGACCCCGTCTGCCGGGAACTCATAAGGGATCTCGATATAGTGATCGAATTTCCTGGACACTGCCATGTCCAGCGCCCTCTTGGGTGTCCGTAGGCCGTGGTTGCCTGTGTAGGAATGATCCATCTCTCTCGCGAACACCCGAACAACATCAAACTGCCCCCTTCTCTGCACGGTGGTCATTATCTTCTTTCGGGTGGTTTCGAACACTCTCTTGGAGTTCTCCTGATATGAGTCCATCTCTCCGTCGTAGTCTCCCACCTTCGTGGGTGGGGGGCCGTGATGGGACAGTGCAATCATCACATTGGTTCTCTCTGGAAGTATCTTCATCTCGTCCTGTATCTTGGCAGCGACGCCCATTGCGAAAGAGTCGTTCTCTCCCAGCTGGTTGGTATAGCTTACCGGCAACCTTGACTTGGCTTCCTTCAGGCTATTCTCTATCTTCTTCCTAAGGTACAGGTCACTGGTCACATCTGTGAAGACGGTGAAATGTTCAGCAACCAACAAGTGTGTTATCTTGTCCTTCTTCACGAAGTCCTTGATCACGGCGTCTACCGTCTGCTTTTGTTTGCTCGGAATTGGGTCCATGCCATATGCCATTCGAACTGAGATCTTCTTTCCGTACCTGGTCTCCAGGCTATCTCTGACCTCGTCCTTGATGGACATCGATTGATCGAAGAAGGGCGATCTACCCCCCATCATCTGCCATTTCTGGCATACATCAAATCCATACATCTCGTAGAAATCGGGCTCTCCCCGTCCCCGTCCTTTGTTCCTCAAGTATCTCTGATCTTCTGTCGACCCTCTGATGATGCTTGAAACGGCCGGTTTCTTCCGCGGCTTTGAACCCCGTCCGTTGACCGGTTTCAGCCATGCGTCCAAGTACTCCGAGCCGTTCGTGCCGTTATCCAGGTTGAGGCTCTCCCTATTCATCAGTACGGTTCCTCTGTCCTCCTCTAGGAATTCCCCACTGACGAGTCCGATATCAACAAGTGTCTTCGCGTAATCCCGAAAAGAATAGTAAGTGTACTCATCGTATTCTGGCGGTTCCCCAAGGTCCAAGAGCAATATTCCTATCTTCTCTGAGCTACTCAATCCCGCAACCCCCTTCGTCCTGGAGAACCATTTACGAGTTTACTATTTAAGACCCTTCAAATTAGAATCCGGTGTGAGTTGACCCCTGCGTGCTATGGGTCACTCTTCTTTTTCTCTCACTATCTTCTTGGCGTATTTGTCCTTCTCAGAGATGCGAGCAATCTTCTCTGCCTCCTTTGTCTCCTCAACTAAGTCGTTCTCGATCTGCTTCAATTCCGCCCGAAGATCCTCATGCTTGGGTATGGGTCCGAGAACATCGTCCGCCTGTCCCAAGAGCTTCTCGAGGTCTGCGTACTGGGCGATCTCCCTCTCGGGGATCTTCCTGCTGGCTCCCATGTACTCGCTTGCGCTCTCCATGAGCCTTGAGATCTCGAACGGGAACACTATTTTGGTTGCCTGTCCGTTCGCCATCTCCTTGACCGTGTCCAGTGACAATACCGTGAGCGCCTTGGAGTCCAGTGGTGCCGCACCGAGGGCCAATATCCTGAGTTTCTGGGCGTTACCCTGACCTTCCAGGATGATTGCTAACCTCTGACCCTCAGCCTCCAATACCTTGGCCTGCCTCAGACCCTCTGCCTCCAGGATCCGAGATCTCTTGCTACCTTCCGCGACAAGGATCGCCGATCTCTTCTCTCCGTCCGCTCTCAGGATGGCGGCTCTTCTCTGCCTCTCTGCCGCCGTCTGTTCTTCCATTGCCGCCTTGACCGCTCCGACCGGGTCCACTTCCCTTATCTCGACAGCCTCGACCTTGACGCCCCAAGAGTCGGTTGCATGGTCCAACACGTCCCTTAGTCGTACGTTGATCGCCTCTCTGTTGTAGAGTATCTCATCGAGTTCCATGTCTCCCAGGATGGATCGTAGCGTTGTCTGTGCCAGTGCGATTGTCGCTATGGTATAGTCCGTCACCTCGAAGAACGATTTGATTGGATCGATGACCTTGATGTAGATGATGGCGTCAACGTTGGTCGGAGAGTTGTCCTTGGTGATGACCTCCTGTCTTGGGACATCTAGGACCTGTGTTCGAAGGTCGATCTTTACTACTTGTGAGACCAAAGGTGCAACGAAGTTTACCCCCGGGTTGAGGACCCTCATGAAATTCCCCAGCCGGATGTAAAGTCCCTGCTGATAGGGCTGGATGATCCTAATCATCGCCCCGAGGATGGCCATCAGCGCAAAGATGACCAAGACCACAATCGCGAGTATCAGGCCTTCAAGCTGCGCCGTCACTTCCGGGATCCACAGCGGGAACAGACTGAACACTATCCACCACTTCTTCTCAGGTTGCTTCCAACTTTTCTCTTTTTGCGGGTCAAACATCGTTTCTCCCCTCCCCAGGGATGTCTAGGGTCCTTGTTCCTGGACCTCTCTAACAATCACGTGAACGCCCTTGCTCTCGACCACCTCGACCAGAGTGTCCTTTGGTATGTGGTGATCGGACGTCGCGCTCCAGGTCTGATTCTCAATCCTGACCTTGCCCTTGATCGTGTTGGGTATTATATCCGTGTCCACGATCCCCGTCTTACCGACCAGCGAGCGACCTACCGTTGTGGTCGGTGGCTGAGGCGGAGCGAGTTTCTTGTATGCGTACATGGTTCCGAGGAATGCAGGAACAGTGACACCAATGGCAACGATCGGGCTCCACATGCTCAGGAAGAAACCGTCCAAGACCATGCCGAGGGCACCCAGGATTATCAGCACCGATGCAGGAATGGCCACAAAGAAGCCCGGTGATGCAACCTCCACGATGAAAAGAATCACACCGACTATAACGAATATCAGCCCTATTTGCCACTCCCACTCCATTGGTTTAAGTATCCATGATTCCCTATAACTATCTTTCTGAGAAGGCCACAACCAGACCTAACATTAATCACGTTTACAAGTCTTCAGAATACGGAAAGATATCCGAATGGCGGGGAGGGCCTATTCCAGGTCCATGACGACAACGTCCTTTATCGCCTTCATGCCAGTGAACGGCAGTATGATCCTTCCCTGTGTGTCCGTCTTGAACAAACGGGGCTCTATCTCCTCTGCTGGAATGACCAGTACGTCAACAAGTCGTCCGTTCTTGGTATCCACAATGAAGTTCTCAATCATCCCGAGGATTTGACCATCATTCGTCATAACGGTCTTTCCCCTCAGCTCAGTAGCGAATTTCTTCATCCCATCTCACCCCATTTGAAGTTGCCCCAGAGCAACTTTGGTGGCTATGGGTTAAACGTGTCCAGACTATAAAAGACTATCTGGTGCCATATATTTCGGGAAGCATCTAAGCAACGTAGAAAGACCTGTCCCGCTCACTGTCGGGCTTCCTTCCCGCTTGATTTATCATCTGCCCGATCGTCTCATAGAACTTGTTCGTCTCCGGATCGATCGAACGACGGACGCTCTTCTGCGCCTCATGGAAGTGCTCCAGGGTGACCTGTTTCTTCTTTTTCTTCTCCTTCATGGCCAGGACCCCAGCTTCCCTGCAGAGCGACTGAATATCTGCCCCAGAATAACCTTCAAGTTCATCGGCCAGTTCTTCCAGATGGATGTCCTTCTTCAGCGGCATCTTCTTAGTGTGGACTCTCAGTATCTCAAGTCTTGCGTCCCTGTCGGGTACCGGGATCAGCAGGAGCCTGTCGAACCTTCCCGCTCTCAACAGTGCAGGGTCGAGCATGTCCGGGCGGTTGGTCGCGCCCAAAACGACCACACCCTCCAAGCTCTCCAGTCCGTCCATGGATGTCAGCAACTGGTTCACCACTCTCTCCGTGACGCCCGAGTCCCCCGAGATGCCGCCTCTCATGCGGGCGATGGCATCTATCTCGTCCAGGAATATTATCGCGGGAGAGACCTGCTTGGCCTTCTTGAAGATGATCCTGATTGCCTTCTCACTTTCTCCGACCCATTTGGAAATGACCTCTGGACCTTTGACCGTGATGAAGTTCGCCTTTGATTCGTTCGCCAGTGCTTTTGCTATCAGCGTCTTGCCACAACCCGGAGGGCCGTACAGAAGTACACCCCTGGGTGGAGTTATGCCCATTTCCTCGAACGACTCAGGGTCTGTGAGGGGCATCTCAACCATCTCCTTCAACTTCTCCTTGACGTCCGCGAGACCTCCAACGTCCTCCCATTTCACCCGCGGGATCTCAACGAGTAGTTCCCTCATCGCGCTGGGCTCAACCTCTTTCAGGGCGTTCTTGAAATCATCTTTTGTGACCCTTATCTTCTCCAATATCTCCGCCGGGATCGGTTGGTCCAGATCGATCTCCGGAAGATAGCGTCTCAGTGCCTTCATGGCCGCTTCCCTTGCGAGTGCTGCCAGGTCCGCTCCAACGAAGCCATACGTGATATTAGCCAGATCCATCAAGAGCTCGTCCCTGTCCTTCTCTTCTCCCTCGAACGGCATGCCCCTGGTGTGGATTTGAAGTATCTTCAGCCTTCCCTTTCGGTCCGGGACCCCGATCTCTATCTCCCTGTCGAACCTGCCCCCTCTTCGCAGCGCCGGATCAATGGCATCTTCCCTGTTGGTGGCGGCAATGACTATCAGGTCGCCTCTCGCGCTAAGTCCGTCCATTAGAGTCAGCAGTTGGGCGACCACCCTTCTCTCCACCTCTCCGCTGACCTCTTCCCTTCTGGGCGCGATCGAATCCAGCTCATCGATGAATATCACTGACGGGGCGCTCTTCTCAGCCTCCTCGAACTTCTCTCTCAACCTCTCCTCGGATGCGCCGTAGTACTTGGACATGATCTCTGGGCCCTGAATCGAGAAGAAGCTGGCTCCCGCCTCGCTTGCCACCGCTTTGGCTATCAGGGTCTTTCCGGTTCCTGGCGGACCGTATAGCAGAACACCCTTTGGCGGGTCGATCCCAAGTCTTTCGAAAAGCTCTGGGTGCTTCAAGGGAAGCTCTATCATCTCTCTCACTCTTAGAAGCTCATCATCCAGTCCACCTATGTCCTCGTATGAGACTGTGGAGGTGATCATCTCCGCTTCACGGACAGGTTCTTCCTTCATCTCGATGACGGTGTCGTCAACTATCTGGACGATCCCCTTGGGAACGATCTTGGTTACAAGAAACGGCAATGCGCCGCCCATAATGGCAATACCTGGAATGATTACAATGTCTCCCTTGCTCATAGGCCTCTTGAGAAGCCCCCTCCGCACGAAGTTCTCTATGCCCTGGCCGAAGCTTATTTTGTGACCTTCAGAGATTATGGGTGCTATCGTTATCCTCTCAGCCTCAGAGACGTCGGCCTTCTTTATCCTTACCTTGTCGCCTATCGAGACGCCCACGTTCCGTCTGACCAGACCATCGATCCTAATCAGGTTCTTACCCTCGTCCTCCTGCATGACCCTGAAAAGCTTGGCCGCGGTCACGTTCTTGCCGCTTATCTCGACGGTCTCCCCTATGTCAATGTTCAAAGACATTCGGGTCTGGGTGTCCACCCTGGCCCTTCCCAATCCAACATCCGATTGAGGAGCCTCAGCAACTCTGAGTTCCACTGAATCAGGCATAGCGTCCACCTATTAAGGATGGCTCTTTAAATACATTACGCAATGAATATCGCTCGTCCGCCACTGGATACATTGTCAGGATTGGTTGTTCTCTTGTCTCTTTATGGCCTCTTCGAGGGTGATTGTACCTTGTGCCACTTGGCCGGCCAGTGACTTGGATACTGTGATCTTCCCTTTGCTCTGGATCCTGCTCCTGTTCTGAAGGTCCTTTATCTCTCCTGGAGAGGGTGTGATGGTGTATTTCCTCTTGGCCGGGTGCCCCCTCATGGAGGCTATGCCGATGGCCGCTTCCTGATCCGGTGAATCCGACCTGTGGGTCGTGCCCTTCTCATCCACGATTTCAATCTCGTAGTTCTGGGTCGATAGGGAGTTTATGATCCTGTTCCTGTTGGTCGGGTCCCCGTGCCCTATCTTCAGCCCAATATGGTTCGCTGGATAGGATGCAACTATTCTCCTCATCACAGGTGCCACGTCCTCGGGTGAGGCGGCTCCTCTAGTCTCAAGCACAAGCCCGTCGCCAACGACCGCGATCCCAGGCCTAGCCCCCGGGTCTATTCCCACTATCAGCTCATCGAACCGATCTTTCCCTTTGAGTACACGCAGGGATTCGGCTATCGCCATACCCACATCCGTGCAGGCGACCTTGTTCTCGAAATCGATCTCGCTCATCTCGTCATGTGTGGTTACTACGACTCCCACGGTAGGCGGTATCGGATCATCGAAAGAGAGGCTGACGAAAGCCAGGTCTCTCCTCTTGAGAGCTTCCACCAAGTCATGGAACAATCTGAAGTCTCTCGTAAGCAGTCCAATGGTCTTCTCCATTCACTCATGAATTGAGTTACTGGAATAAACATTCTTGCGGGATTGGGAGGAAAACCTGCATAGATTTGCATATCAGATTAATATTATTCCTCGAAATCAGATGACAAACACTATATATAATGGTGGCATATGTTTATATGAGGGGAATTTGAACGAGAGTTCTTGTTTCTCTCATTATTGGAGAGCGAGGTATCATGGCTAGAAATGGGAAGAGTGAAGTTGCAAAAATCGGGATTGTAGTTGCCATCGGTGCCATTGCGATTTTCAGCCTCTACGGCTTCGTTAAGCTTCTGGCGTACTTCGGTCAGTTGCCGATACCTTAGTCCTACCTTCTCTTGTGGAAAATGCTTTTCTTAGTTCTCTTATGGTAGTTCCCACTCGCTTCAGCGAATTCCTTCATGACCCTCCGTTGCTCTGATGAAAGCTTCTCCGGCGTGACCACGACCACCTTGACGAGCTCATCGCCTCTCACGTAGCCGTCGATGTCCGGCAGACCCTTTCTCCTGATCTTGAAGATGGTATTGGTCTGTGTTCCTGGAGGTATGGTCAATTTGGCCCTCCCGTCCAGTGTGGGGATCTCGACCTTGTCGCCCAGCGCGGCCTGAGCGAAACTTATCGGCAGTTCCAGTATGATGTCAGCACCTCTCCTCTCGAAGATCTCGTGGGGTTTTACGTGAACGAATATGTACAAGTTACCTGGCGGTCCTCCCAGATCTCCGGCCTCTCCTTTTCCGGGTATCTTCAACCTGAGTCCGTCGAAGGCGCCCTTGGGAATCTCTATCTCCAGCGTGCTGGTCTTGTGGATCGAGCCGCTCCCCCTGCATTCAGAACAGACTTTCTCTGCGAGCTGTCCCCTTCCTCTGCACCTGGGGCATGTGGTAATGGTGATGAACTGGCTGAAGCCTTCTCTCCTCACATCCTGCACCTGACCGTTGCCGTTGCACATGGTGCATGTCGAGGTCGTTCCTCCTTCTGCTCCTGTCCCGTTGCAGAATTCGCACTGTGCCAGATGAGGTATCCTGACCCGCTTCTTTATCCCATAGGCTGCATCCTCTAGTGTGATGTCAAGATCGAACCTGATGTCTCGCCCTCTTCTCCTTGACGGCCCTCTTCGAGCTCTGCTCCCGAAGATATCACCGAATATGTCCCCGCCGAAGCGTATCCCAAAGAGATCCCTGAAGATGTCCCTACCGAAGATGTCCTCTA
>JAZGCT010000195.1:0-3953 GCA_036477085.1 Thermoplasmata archaeon
GATCTTCCTTTGGATCGCCGGGGCCGTCACATACTTCCCGATGAAATCCGATCCCTTGACCTTTCCAATTATACTGACAACCCTCTTCTGGTCCCCGAGCTTCTCGGCGCATTCTTCGTTGATGATCCATCGCTGTCCATCCACATCGGCCTCGACATATTCGACGTCAGGGTCCATCCAGAGATTGGTCTGTCCGTAGACGGTCTCCGGTCTGAGTGTAGCAGCAAGAAGGTACTTGCCCTCATATTTGAACTTCAGAAGTGTGAACTCGGACGGCGTCTCCCCTTCCCCTTCCGCCCTGTCATGGTCCCCGACCGGGGTCTCATCCTTCGGACACCATATTACTGGATGCTCACCGATCCTCACGTAGCCCAGATCCTTGAGGTGATTGAACTGCCACCGGACGAACTTGTCGTAGTGAGGATTCTCACTTGTGGTTATGAAGGTCCTTGACCAATCAGTGGAGAGCCCGAATCGCGAGAGGTCTATCTTGTCCTCCTTCGGAAAGAACTCGATCCAGTACTTCTCATCTGCGAACTTGGGTATGTCTTCTTCAGGGATGCCCGAGTTCATCATGGTCTCGGCTTGTCTCGGCTCACCTTCGGCGATCCTCTTTGCCGCGGCCACAATAGGCATGCCCGTGCAGTGGAAGGCGAACGGCCACAGAACGTTGAACCCTTTCATCCTCTTATATCGGCACATGATGTCTGGGTGGAGGTAGGTTATGCCCTGACCAATATGGAGGAAGCCGTTGACGTATGGGTAGGGTGAGTTGGCGAAATATTTGGGTCTGTTCTCATCTGCCCTAGCCTCGAACGCCTTGTCCTCGGCCCACTTCCTCATCCATTTATCCTCAATGACTTTCGCGTCGTATCCCGTCATGTCCGACCGCCAGAACAATGGAATCTTGAGTTATAGTTTTTGTTTGCGAAGACCTCATCGGCATACGTCGTAAGACATCGGCAAAGGTTATTTATATCCAAGTCGCTATGTCAGATTTACACCGTCTCAATTTTGTTCGGGAAACCTTGAATATGACGAACGTCATACCGAATCTTGAGAAATCGGTGGTGAATGAATGGAGCAGCCCAAGGGAAGAATAACACTTCGCATGGAACCCACTAACGTGGAGAGAATGGACACCTTTCTGGACAAGTCCGATGACTTCGACAGCAGGTCGCAATTGTGCAGGGCAGCTCTGGAGAACTTCATTGACCTTCTGGAGAGAAAGGGAGATGAGATCCTAGTTAGATTGCCTGGGTCCTTCCTTGAGTTGGTCGACAAGTTCGTGGAAAAAGGATATTTCGACTCTCGGAGCGAAGCGGTCTCTACCGCACTGAGGAACTACTTCACCAAGGACGTGATTGCACGGATCACTCAGGACATTGAGGCTATTGGGAAGACAACCGAGAAGCTCCCCGCCATCCGATATGAAGACAAAGATCAGATCATACCTCGATAATCCATTGAGACGACAGACGCCGCCAGAAAGCTGGGATGGGGCCGAACTAGCAAGGAAAAAGGTTCTATCAAGCTGGGATGCACTCTAGGTCAAACCTAGGGATGGGATGCACTCTCCCGCCCGGTCTTTCTGGCGTCACAAACCCCTTGCGGGACAGACAACAGCCACGTGGAGGCAAACGATGAACGCAGCAACCGAAGACGACATAAGCAGAGTGGTCAGCACACTTTACGCAGACGCATTGGAGCCAACGATATGCGCAATGGGTTGTGGTGGTGCCGGCTGCAATATTGTGAGTTTGGTGCATAAGAATGGCATCGAAGGCATACGAACGATAGCGATGAACGTGGACCGGGAAGCCCTTGAGAACATTGAGGCGGAGACCAAGATATGCCTCAGCAGGAAGAGGGAACCCAAACCGGGGACGCTCGACTACTACGACGACCTGAGCGGGCTACGCGAGGTGGCCGGCCAGGAAGCTCTGGAAGCCGTGCAGTCAGGAATTTTGTTCCTCATCGCCGGGATGGGTGGAAGGACCGGGACCGCCCTCGCACCAGCTATTGCAGAAGCCGCCAAGAAGAAGGGCATCGTGACCATCGCGATAGCGATTTCCCCGTTCTCCGAGGAAGGAAGGTCGGAAGAGGCCGAGAAGGGAATCCAAGATCTCAGAGAACATGCGGAATGTGTCATAGTCCTTGAGAACGATTCCCTGAAGGATGTAGGAATGGACCTGCCATTCAACCAGCTCGTCAGCGTGATGAACGAGATGGTAGCAAAGGTCGTGGAGAACGTGAAGGATTGGATATCCCACACCTTCCTGGCAACGATCGCCGGAGAGGTGGACGCGGTGGCCCTGGAATTCATTCACAGGCCCGAGATGGTCGGTATCGGGTTGGGGATAAATCCCCCGGGGACGATCGATGCGGATGTAGACCCCATAACCATGGAATCCAACGGGATGATACTCAGAAGATAGGCCGAAGGTAACAGTTGGTGGACCAAATGCAGCGCAGGACTCTTGCATTACTTTTTATGCTGAACCGCATATTGCAATCCGGGTGATGGCTTGGCTTTTCACGCAGATACGATCGAGTTCAAGACGAGCGGAGAAGTGGACATAAGGGACATAACGAACGAAGTGGTTGGTATAGTGAGGAATTCCGGATTGAGCAATGGGATAGCATGTGTATTCACTCCCAGCTCCACGAGCGCAATTACCACACTGGAGTACGAACCCGGATTGGTGAAGGACCTTCCGGACGCGCTGGAGAGGCTGTTCCCAAAGAGGGCCAGGTACGAGCACGAGATGAGATGGCACGACGGAAATGGGCACTCTCACGTAAGGGCTTCCATTATGAGCCCGAGTTTGAGCATCCCTTTCGTTGATGGCAGCCCAGTACTGGGAACTTGGCAGCAGATCATCTTCGTGGAACTTGATAACAAGGCTCGGAGCAGGAAGTTGCTGGTTCACCTGGTGGGTGAGTGACCTTCCCGCTTGAAAGATAACCTTTTTAAGATGCAAGGGGATAGGACTGGAGATGACGGGGGAGTGTTCCGGACCATGGTCCGACGTACAGAACCAGAGGGCGGAGAAACGTTTCAAACTGACACGCGTCGGCGTCATGGGTGTGAGAAAGCCAGTTTCTGTGAAGAGGCCGGGCAAGGTCGTCACATTGAACATCGTTGTGGATGCGTTTGTGGACCTTCCTTCGGACATGAAAGGTTCACATCTGTCAAGGAATGTGGAAGTGATCGGGGAGATTGTGGACGACAGCGTCAGGAAACCTGTTGAGAGCATCGAAGACCTGACATCTGTGATATGCGAAGCACTTCTCGAAAGGCATGAGTACGCTTCTTTCTCAGAGACCCACATAGAGGCTGAATACTTCTTGGAACGAAAGACCCCACTAGGCAAGAAGAGCTTGGAAGGTTTCAAGATGTTCTCCAGCGCAACAGCGAAGAGAGGTGATGAACAGGGCGCGAAGAGAGAGATTGGTTTGGAGGTTGTGGGCATGACCGCTTGCCCGTGCGCGATGGAGACTATCTGGGAGGAGATGGGTAGAAAACCCGACAACGTGCCCGTAATCACGCATAACCAGAGGAACAGGACGGTCATCCAGATGGACGTGCCGAATGGCTTCGACGTCGAGGCCGATGACCTGATAGCCATCGTCGAGTCTTCCATGAGCAGTCCGACGTATGAGATCTTGAAGCGGAAGGACGAGGCCGCCGTTGTGCGGAACGCCCACGAGAACCCCAAGTTCGTTGAGGATGTCGTGAGGGGGATTCTCTCCTCGGTATTGGAAAAGTACTCCGACTTCCCGGATGAGGCCTCCGTTCGGGTTAGAAGCGAGAGCGAGGAGTCCATCCATAAGCACAACGCCTTTGCCGAGAGGGTGACCACATTCGGTGAGCTCAGGGCATGACGCTCCCAATCATGGTCGTCGTCGAATAGAAACGATTATTTGCTAGATAACTATTGGCTGTTCCG
>JAZGCT010000196.1:0-5046 GCA_036477085.1 Thermoplasmata archaeon
CTGGAACTTGGGGCCGATGTGGTTATCCACAGCGGGTCGAAGTACCTGAATGGCCATAGTGACGTTATTGCTGGATTGGTCGCCGGTAAGAAGGGGGACATGGAGAAGATAAAGGAGATGAGAACGACCATGGGAGGTTCCCTGGACCCTCACGCCGCTTTTCTGTTGCAGAGGGGAATGATGACCCTGGCTGTCAGGATGCAGAGGCACAACGAGAACGGCTTGAGAGTGGCCGAGTTCTTAGGAGGTCACATGAAGGTTAACAAGGTGAACTACCCTGGCCTTCCGTCGCATCCAAGTCATGACCTGGCTAAGGAGATAATGGATGAATTTGGCGGCATGCTGAGCTTTGAGGTCAAGGGGAGAAGAAAGGAGGCCAACAGGTTCTTGAAATCGCTCAAGCTACTTCTGGCCGCACCGAGCTTGGGGGGTGTGGAGACATTGATCAGTATTCCTGCGGAGACATCTCACGGTTACCTCTCAAGAAAGGAAAGGTTGGGGCAAGGAATCAAGGACAACCTAGTCCGTGTGTCAGTCGGGATAGAAGACTTCGAAGACATCAAAAAGGACTTGAACCAAGCACTGGCAAAGATCTGACCTACCCATCGAAGAAGTCATCCGGTGTCATAGGCGACATCTTTCTCAGATTCTCAACAACTGTTGGCAGAACTTCCATAATGTAATCCACATCTTCTTCGCTACTGCCACGACCCAGATTGAACTGAAGAGAACCATGTGCTTCCTCGGCCTTGACGCCCATCGCCAGCAACACGTGTGAAGGTTGAAGTGAGTCCGACGCGTAAGCAGAACCTGTGGCGACCTGTATGCCCTAAGCATCCAAATTCAGAACGATGGACTCGCCCTCGATGTAGTTGAACCGGATGTTGGCATTGTTGGGGGTTCTCCTGGTAGGATGACCGTTCAGGTAAGACTCCTTGATCGAGCCAGCTATCCTCTCTATGAGCTTGTCCCTGACCGCAGTGAGCCTGGTGGCTTCAGAATCCATCATCTCCAACGAGATCTCCGCGGCCTTGCCAAAGCCAACTATGGCAGGAACGTTCTCGGTTCCCGGTCTCTTTCCGCCCTCCTGCCTTCCTCCGAGCATCATAGGTTTGACCCTCTTCTGTGACAAGCACAAAGCAGACGCGCCTTTGGGCCCGTAGATCTCTTGAGAGCCGATCGAAACCAGGTTCAAGTTGGCCCGCTCCATATCGATTGGGATCTTCCCCGCAGCGGCCAACGCGTCCGAGTGGAAGATTATCCCCTTCTCCTTGGCGATCTTTCCTATCTCTTCGATGGGTTGGATGGTCCCGACCTCGTTGTTGGCGTACATGACCGAAATGAGAATGGTGTCGTCCCTGATGCTGTCCTTGAGTTCGTCCAGCTTCACCAAACCATCACGGTCAATGGCCACCTGCGTTGACTCGAACCCGTGCTTCTTCAGGGCGTCGATGGTCTTCAAAACGGAATCATGCTCGAACTCGGATGTGATGATGTGCTTGCCTTTGTCCTTGAACTGGAAAGCGGTCCCCTTGATAGCCAGATTGTTCGACTCCGTGCCAGTAGAAGTGAAGATGACGCCGTCCTTGTCCACGTTAACGAGCTTGGCGACCTTCTCCCTCGCTTCCTCGATGGCGGCCTTTGCCTCAAAACCTAGTGAATAGACGCTGGAAGGATTCCCGAATTTCTCACCGAAATACGGCATCATCTCTTCCAAAACTCTCTGGTCCACAGGCGTTGCGGCACCATAGTCCATGTACACCTTTCTCAACACTATCCGCTCCCGAGAATATCATGAGAAATTGCAATAAAGTCTTTTGCATGAATCAGACCGGGAAAGGCTTGGTCATCATACGGGCAATGTGGTACCCCGCTCTCGCGATCTCGATGACCGGGTTGGGGTGCTTCTTCCTCATGAACTCCTTGAACCTGTTCTTGATCTCGCCTGCCTTGGCCTGATCGTTCTTCATGAAGGCTTCGTAAGAATCGAAAGCCAGATCTGACGCGATCTTGTACTCATCGACCTCGAAGTTGCTATTCTTCATCAGAAGCATCGCATCCATGATGGCCCACAGGTCCTCCGCCATTCCGAGAAAGATTATCCCGAGAGACGCGTCCTGATCGCTGGGGGTCTCAATGAGGTATCTGGAGCCGGCACCGCATGCCTCCTCCATGCTCTCTTCGGCCTTCTCCGCAAGCGCTTCCAGATTTGAGAAATCTCCGGCAAGGATCTTCTCATCCATCTCCTTCAATGCTGAAACGAACCCGCCAAGGTCCTCGAAGGCCTGGACGTAGTAGTCCTTGGTCCCGATCGCCTGTATGTGTTCGAAAGCCTCTCCACCCTTAATCTGGGACGATGATTCTGGGATCTCTACGAATGGTGGGTACGCATGAATCTCACAGATCTGGTCCGAACACTCATCACAACCGCCTGAGGCACAGTACACCAACGGACGACCGCAACTGCACGGAATGCTGCCCCAGAGTATCCTCCCTACAATTACAAGGGTCTTCCTAGCATCCTCATCGTCCTTCGCTCTTCTGATGATTATCTTCCCGCCTTTGAAGACGTGTATCCTCTTCCCGTCCCACTCGGCCAGAGCGTATCCCATTTCCTCTGAACAACGGAGATTATCGAAAAACCATATCCGGCGTAGGGCCGAACACATCTGCTTGGTGTCGAAGAAGTCCTCCCCCGGCCTTCCGAAAGGTGAACCCAGGTAGAGCTTGGCCTCAATGGTTACGAACCCATCCTCCGTACACGGATGTATCTGGAAGGTTATCTTGGATCTCCCAGTATCTTCGCTCATTCTCTCCGTCCCTTGACCATATCTCCGAGCATTTCCTCGTGCCGTTCACACAATTGCCCACTTACTATTTGAGCGTTCAGAACCTCCTCCTGCCAGTGGGCGTTGAAGAGCATGCAGTCCTTGTCCTCGCAGAACGGTTCTCCGGTCGTGTGGTAGAAAATGGATTGAAGTGTGTACCCTTTGAGAGCTTGTGTTATGTTCTCGTCGTCATAGTCGATGAATCTACCTTCAAAGGCCGCTTTGAGCTCTTCCGTTGGTGGTTCGGAATCCGTCGCAGCATATTTCTGCTTCATCAGGTAGTATTCTCTCGGTTTTGCCGGTGCTTCGATCAGGCTAGATGTTGAGATAAGCGATGGAAAACCGCACATTATCACCCTTGCGTGGAACCTGTTGTCTCCCTTTTCATAGGTGCAGATTATCCTGTTGGTGAACGCAATGTGAGCAGTGTCTGTGGTAGCTTCATTCTCGGGCAGCACTCCTCTGAAAACTCGAAGCATCTTGTAGCCATCATACAGGATTCCCATCATCCTTCTATGTGGTTCCTGCAAGACCCTGTTCTCATACTGAACCTCCCCGTACAGCGGTTCTTCCTTCACCTGCAGACCTTCGATGCCCCGGATCTTGGCCGAAGCCAGCTCTTTCGCAAGCTTTTCGACATCATAAGTGTGGAAAGAGAAGAACTCCTTTCTCGTCATCACATCCACATTGGGCAACTTCCCCTTCAGAAAATCCGCAATCTCTCCAATCCTGAAACTGGGTGAAGATGGTTCGTCATAGACGTAGACGATTGACGGAAGAATGTAATCATTCCTTTTTGAGGAGTTCATACGCGATTCCCGCTCCTTTTCTTCCCGAAAGAAGCATGGAACCGAATGTGGGACCCATTCTTGGGAGACCATAGGTGGCCGAGACCGCCATTCCAGTGGCGACCAGTCCAGGGTGGACCTCGCCGGTGTGCTCAACGACCAGATCCTCGGACTTCTCCACCCACATCCCTCCTTCGCCGACTTTCTTGATCAATCCTCTCTGTTCCAGCTTGGATACCACGTGTGCCTCGTGGCCTGTACTGTCAATGACGACCTTGGCCTCCAAGGCCACCGGGTCAACACAGGTAATCTCCCTCGGCAAGGCAGCGACAGGAGTCCAGTTGACCACCACGCCGGCCACCCGGTTCTCCTCCCGGACGATTATATCATCGAACCTCGTCATGTTCAATATCTTGACGCCGGCATCGCAGGCGGCGGCTATGAGCTTCGAGCAAGCATGCGGACCGGGCGTGACGAACAGATTCTCGGAATGCTCTTGGAATGGGATGCCCAGTTCCTTTAGGATCTCGTGGCCGGGCGCCCTGACGGTTATCGTGTTCATGAGGTATCCGCCTATCCAGAACCCGCCACCGAGGTAATTGTTCCTCTCGACGATCAGTGTGCGAACGCCCTTGGATGCAAGCTCTCTTCCAGCCATCAGTCCGCTGGGACCTCCGCCCACGATGATGACCTCCATCTCGGCGAACTCCTTCAGATCCCTGGCAAAACCATCGATTATCGCTCTGGTGACTTGACTTTCAGTAGCTTTCTTAAACACTGGCATTTGTACCCCAACCTCAGGTATCCTACTCATAGAGAAGTTGTGTATAAAGGTATTTTGGTGGGACCATACATTTCGGATTGCGTTGGATGGGTTTCATAATTGGCAGTTTATATGTCAGCTGACCGAATGTTTATTATTCCTAATATCTTCACGGCAATGGCTGGAATAGAGGCGGGGGTTGTATGGATTTCAAACCGACCGAAGAACAAGAAATGATTCGGAAGATGGTTCGTGATTTTGCAGAGAAGGAACTAGCTCCGATTGCGAGGGAGAACGACGAGAACGGCAGCTATCCCACTGAGATCGCAAGGAGGCTTGGAGAACTTGGCATCATGGGAATGGCCATCCCACCTGAATACGGAGGAGCGGGGACGGACCAGATCAGCTACACGATCGCTGTTGAGGAGCTTTCAAGGGTCGACGCATCGTTCGGAACTGTGGTCTCTGTTAACAACTCTCTTGTTTGTGATCCGATACTGAAATGGGGAACTGAGGAGCAGAAGAAGGAGTTCTTGATACCGATGGCGAAGAGGGGCATAGGTGCTTTCTCCCTCACGGAGCCGGGGTCAGGTTCCGATGCTAGTAGTCTGAAGACAACCGCTGCCTTGGACGGAGATGAATATGTCATCAATGGAACAAAGAACTT